>JAYSYG010000192.1:0-6136 GCA_043716685.1 Sphingobacteriaceae bacterium
GCTACGGCAACCACCTATACAAATAACTGGTTCGGTACCAGTGCGGTTCTGGAATATACTGCTTTAGGTAACCCTTTGGGCGCATCGAGCGTAAGCACAATTGCAAACAGCTTTTTATATCCGGAAAGAAGTTTCTCCTATAAAGATGAAGCAGTGGATGCCAATGCTCCGAATGGAAAAATTTATAAAGGCGGCTTAGTAGCTAATCCTTTTAAATTTTTTGACTGGGTGGCGTACACACCTAATACTGTTGTTGCAACTGAATGGTATTCAGATTCAAAAATTACAAAATACTCGCCCTTTGGTTTCCCTGTAGAAGAAGAAGATGCCATGGCAATTAAGAGTAGCGCGAGGTTCGGTTACATGAATACACTGCCGGTATTAGTAGCACAAAATGCCGGTTATAACGATACCAGGTTCACTGATTTTGAATATGGGCTGGGTGGAAACACTAAGGTGACGACAAATTCTGCACATTCGGGAAGATCATCCTACTTATGGTCAACTGACCAAGGGTATGTTGTTGCTGCCAATTATCCCATACATACACATAAAGGTCTCTCTGTAAAAGTTTGGCTGAAAAGTGCGTTGAGTACTAATATTACAGATGTTAACTATGGACTTAAAAATCCAAATCCACAATTTAAAGTCAAGATCAACAACAAGTATTTTGACTTTAAGAGTATTGCGCAAACAGGAGAATGGACTTTATACTCTGCTGATGTTACTAATTTCCAGGGACTGAGTTCCGGCACCTATAGCATTACTTTCTCCTATAATACAGGAACGACTGAATTGGTATATATCGACGATGTGAGATTACAACCTCTTGATGCATCTATGAATTGTTCGGTGTATTATTCCGATAACAAGCTTGCTGCGCAGTTTGACGATCAGCACTTTGGAGTTTTTTATGAATATAATGGAAAAGGTCAGTTGGTACGGAAAAGTATTGAAACGGAGCGTGGTAAAAAAACGCTGCAGGAGCAACAATATAACACACCTCTTAAAACCAAAACTAACTAATACGGATATGAAAAACAGATTAATAATTCTCATTCTTGGCTGTGCTTTTCAAGTTGTTGCACAAACTGGTAGTCCCTGCCTGCAGGAGGTTCTTGACTATGAAAAACATACGGGTGATCTGAATGACACTACGGTTGAAAAGAAAAACATTTTTCTCAGCTATACCGTTAAAGTAACGGATTGGGATGAGGAGAGTACGATTTCGAATGTAAAGATTCATAAGAAAGGGAAAGAGACCCGTTTTTTTTCTGAACAGGTAAATATGTATACAAGCGACAAGGAAATAATTGTTGAGATGCCCGGGCAAAAAATAATTGTTTTGAATAATGCATTGCCTGAAATAGAGACCAAAACAAATACAGATGTTTCTGAATTAATTAGAAAAGAGTTTTTAGACAGCTGTGAGGTTTTAGAATGCAAGGCTATTGGTAAAAGCACAAAAGTATTAGTTTTAAAAGTTAACCCCCGGCAGAAGGTAGATGGGATTAAAATAATAGAAATGCGCTACGAGTACGACACGGAACTTAAAAAAGTGCTGAGTGTAAAAACCACGTATTCTCCGGATTACAAGATTAAAACCCTGTTGATGATTTACCGTGATTTTAATACAGAAAGTGCGTATAAATTTTCGGCATTCAAAAGCCAGTTTATTGACAGAAAAGGTAACCTGACTGAAAAATATATAGAGTATGAACTTGTTGATAACCGTGATAAAAAAACCGGAAGTTCTAAATCAAGATAGATATCTAATGACATGACTATGAAAAAATATTTGATATTATTTGCGGCAGTTTTTTTGATGAAAGCCATTCCCATGATTTCTCAAAATTGCCCTACCTATACAGCTTTTGCAAGTGCTTTGCAAGGGACTACCCAGGTTATATATGGAAATACAATCAATTTCCCGATTACCTCGAAAGCAGGATCCGCTATACTCCGGGAGAAAAATAAATCCGCAAAGCTTTATTTTAAGCTTGATCTTGGAAATGACTATGTAAAACAAAACACATCCACCTGGAAATTTAAGGTGATAGTTGATCTTTCTTACAAGTTTTCTTTGCCAGGCGCCATGCCTATTGTAAAAACGCTTACTATAACCGACAATGCGCCGGAGATGCTTAAAATTGAAGATGTGTTAACTTCCTTTGCTACAAGTTCTCCAGTTTTTGGTTCCACTGTAAATATAGTTGCTATAACTGATGGTACTAATACATTGAGCGGAACAGGTCTGCTCCAGGATTTTATTTTTAAGAATTTACGTTTAAGTGTTGAACTACAAAGAGAGTACGATGTGGACGTTCGTTTTGCAAGTAATGCTAAAATGTCAAATGCCCCCGTTATTATTCCTGCGTCTATTTCCAATCGTTTAGTTACGTTCAGCTGGCAGCCCAATGCTTCAAATAATTACGGTAATTACGAATTACAGATACTTAAACTATTTAATAACGATCTTGCTTTACAGAATGATCTAAATCAAATTTCTTCTAATCTTGATTGGTCAAAGGCATTGGATATTGAAACCCAATCGTGTAAAACATTTGTTAATCTTGTTATGGGAGAAGGCACAGGCTATTATATCTGGAGGGTACGACCTATTGGAAACTATTTTAGCGGGGGCATTTCTAACAGTGAAAACTATGGTGAATGGAGTGTTACAGGCTCCCCGACCGTAACTTCTATTGCGTTAAATAAGATTGCTTTGACCCCTACTAACGTTTCTACTCCCTACGCCTTTTATTTTGTTGACCCGGATGAAGATATTAACTGGATTTATAGCCGTGTTTTTACTGAAGGCGATACTTATGATAAAAATAGCCCAACAGGAATAAAATCGAGTGAGGGCATGTCTTATGCTGATGGTTTGTTAAGAGTAAGACAGAACCAGAAATTTAACAGTTCTGAAAATACAAATATTGTTTCACAGACTATTAATGATTATTCCGGTCGTCCGGCATTAACCACTATACCTGTGCCTACACTTGGTGGTTTAACCGGTTATAAAAAAGCTTTGGTGCAGGAATCCGGCGGAGGTTTATACACCGCGAAAAAATTTGATGATGATCTTAATATAAATGATCCGGAACAGGTTAAAGCAAGCGGAACGGCTTACAGCTATTATTCAGGCGCCTCTTCTTTAAGCAATAATGGGGTAGATAATCCAAATGTCCCAAGTGCTGAGGGATATCCTTTTAAAAGGACAATTTATACAACTGATGGCACAAATCGGGTGGAGGAAGAGTCAGGAGTGGGCAAGACACATTCCATTGGAAGTCAAACAAATGGAAGGGGTCGCACTACACGCATATATTATAGTACTCCTTCAGAGGATGAGTTGATCCGGATCTTTGGCGAAGAAGCACCATTATCTCAATCCGTAATTAAAACCACTACAATCGATCAAAACAATGTCATATCAATTTCATATACTTCAAAAGAAGGAAAAACCATTGCTACCGCTTTGTCTTCACCAAGCGTAAGTAATTTATCAGCTGTTGGAACAACTACGGCATTGACAGTGGGCAATGCAATCAATCAAAATGTCTATACAAATGGTAAAGTAGTTGCTTCAAAACGTATTTCTGTCTCTACGAATTCTATAAGTCTTACCCTCACACATACTACATCACTTTTACCTGGTGATAATACAGGCTGTATTGTGGCGAGTTGCAATTACAAATTACGCATATACATGAAAAATGTAAAAACCAATGTAACGTATGTTAGCGACGCGAATACAACGCTGGCAGGTATTGATGATTTTACAACAACTTCCGGTACAAATCTCAATTTTGCAGCTTATACGAACTGGGCCTTTGTGGATATCACCGCAATGAATCCTAATATTACACCAGGTGGAGGGGGGCTTAATCAAATTACTGTCAATGCGGGTGAGTATATTTTCATTAAAGAACTGTATTCAGTTAATGGTCCAGGGTATGGTGAACAATTGGGAAATGAGGATAACGAGCAAACGCGGCCGATTTTTGATGCCATTGCCAATCGCATGAAGAATGTCAACAACCCGGTTGCAAAAGCAGCTTTTGATGTTTGGATGACCACCTTCAGAACCCTGGTTGCCTCGTATAACGCTGCGTCATCTGGGGCGCGGGCCGGACTTACTACCGGTCTGTTATCTCATTTGTGCATTGACCCGGCGCTATTAAAACCTGGCTTTCTTTTTCCTCTTGCATCCCTTTTTAATATCTCAGCCTCTACTACAAATACCTCCGATCCTACGATGGACAATCTGGAGGTAACAACCAGCTGTTGCGGCTCAATAAGTGCGCAGGTTCCTAAAACAAGTATTTGTATTGCCTGCGAAGGTAATCCTGACGCTGTATTCCAGTCAACGCTTACAACACTTACAACAATGACCAACGCTATTGCTACAGCATCAGCAACGGATATAACGCCTTATGGGTTTTATGATCTTAAGGCTACTTCCACCTGGAGTGCTTTGAGTATGGATGCAAAAAGGGCAGCAGTAAATATACTTGTAGAAAGAGAGTTTATAGGGCCGCTCAAAGAAAAAATGGACGAGGAAAATATTGTTTATGGTGATCTTTGGAAAATAGCACCGGGTTTCAGTTTTCAAAGCCTCAACTTTATGTTCTCCAATATGCTCATTTCGCAGTACTATACGGGAAGTGCGATTAAGAGCGGCAATAACTGGTATGAGGCTATTAAAAACTCACAGGGAAGCTACAATTTAGGGAATCTTGTTTCAGCAACAAGCCCAACATATACATACAATTATGACTGTAAAGATTTGTATAATGCCTGGCAGGCAGCTATAGCGCCATTAAACACCTTTGAAGCGGAAGCCGGGCCGAATAATGTGCTAAAAGGTTTTGATAAATCGGAAGGCCCCGGCGCGGCTCTGCTGGAAGCTCTGAATACGGATAATTGGCCAGAGCCATTGCAACAGGGGTTGAGCCTGTTAAAAGAAGGTATAAAAAAGGTGATGAATAAATTCAGTAACCACAGGGATGGTGGCGTGAGTAAAGAAAAAACAGAATCTCTCACCTGCATAACATCTATGTTCATGCAAGTAGCAGGCTACCAGTTTGCAGGCATTATTGACGGTACTCCACTTGCTGCGCATATAAGTTCTACTGCCGGGATTTACCCGGATGACTATTTTACGTTTACACCTGCTACCACACCAACACCGTCAACCATTTATACCAGTATTATTACTGGCAGCGGTGCTGGATCAGTTACTAATTCTTATGTGCCGCTTCTTTTCACAATGAATGCGAGCGCGGTGGAAATAAGCACTACGACCTGCAACACGGCTACAATTATGGAGCTTTATTACCCGTATATTTTAAAGCCTGAGTGGATGTTTAAATATTTTGTGTACAATGTATTTGAAAACAGGCAAACAAGTGGCGCAGGCGTTGTGAATTTTATAAACGACGATGACGCCTTACTCCCTAACCAGATAGGAATAGATCTCCAACGGTGCTACAATCCACCCATGAGTTATCTAACTTCCTCACTTTCTTCAGGATCCCCGACGTTATGCATAAAACCAGTTACCAATACCTTTACTGCAAGTAGTGTAAGTACTAATTTTACCTATGCCCATGAAAACTGGTCTTCTAAAGAACGTTACGAATTTTATAATCTTGCCAGAGGAGGAGGTGCCTGTTTTGCTTCCAAAGGAATTTCTTTAACGGATAATTTCTACGAAAACAATGTTTTACCGCAATGCCCGACCAAAACAGAGTTATTTGCGATGGCTAACGATATTCTAACCAAAAGAATTTCTGCCTGTGCAGATATGGCAGGAGATATTAAAGCGGCCCTGATCAGTGAACTTGAAACCGCCTGTTATACCGTAGTTGCTTGTAAATCGGGGCCTCCATTGCCTGGCGAAGTTACGCTGAAAGAAATAAATGTAATGGTTGAAGCGGTTATAAGTCAGGCGGTAGCGCAAATTCAAACTATTAAAAATAATTTTACAGTAACCCCTGTAGAACCTATATCTGCCTGCGCGAATGTAGGATCTTTAACTCAGACATACTCTCCTGTAAATTCATGCAACCTTCCGGCTTGTGTGCAAACGGATTGTAAAGAAATTGTTTTGTATGAAGATAATTCA
>JAYSYG010000193.1:0-1951 GCA_043716685.1 Sphingobacteriaceae bacterium
TTATTAGAGTATAAAGGTAAGGATTTCTTTCACGTTTAAAGGTTAAGAATCTTTAAACGATTCCTAAAAATAAAGGTCGCTGGTTTTAAGATGTAGGTATCTTAAAACCGCCAGGAAGGCACTAAATGCTGAGATAATAACCCCAACGAGAATAATCCCTATAAATAAGATGAGGAGTACATTTTCATCCTGCAACTGCAAAAGATCGGGAATAAATCGGGTGCTGAGAACCAAAAAACCTGCGAGCATAATTCCGGCAATAATTCCGGCAATTACCCCCTGCCTGAAGCCTTTAAAAATAAACGGCTTGCTGATAAAAGAGCGTGTCGCTCCCACCAGGTACATTGTTCTGATTAAAAATCTTTGCGAATAAATGGATAAGCGAATTGTATTGTTTATGAGTGCAATTGCCACTATCAGCAAGGCGCTGCTGAATATCAGGATAAAAAAAGCAACGGCCTTTGTATTCTTATTCAGCTTATTTATCATTTCCTTTTGATAAACCACTTCCTTAATAAAGGGCTTTTGCAGAAGATCTTTTTCTATTCCCTGCAGAATCTCGGTATTGGCGTAATCGGCATTTAACTTCACTTCCAGGGAATTTAATAAAGGGTTGCTTCCTAAAAAAGCAACAAAATCCTCACCGAGGTCCGCTTTCAGTTTTTCAGCCGCCTGCTCTTTATTTATGAGACTAACGCTTTTAGTAAAATCAGAATTATTGAGTTCCTGAACGAGAATGTCAATTTGTGCTGAAGTAGCAGTGTCTTTTAAATAAATCTGGAAACCAACATTTTCTTTAAAATGGTTGGAAAGTTTATTGGCATTAATGATTAAAAGTCCGAGGGCGCCAAGCATAAACAAAACCAACGAAAGACTAATAATAACAGTAGCCCCTGAGGTGCGTAATCTTTTTTTTGTTAACCGGTCGCTCACACTATTAATTTATAAGACGAAGGTATTTTTTATTTTGAACGGAGTTGACAGGCGGGGGAAGTAATAATTAACAGAAAGATGTTTGTTAGTGATCTCAGGCACTTATCTGTAGCCCTGTGGATAAGGCGTAGGTTAAAAACAGTATTCCAAGGGCAATACGGTACCAGCCAAAATGCTTAAACCCATACTTATTTAAAAAGGCTATAAATCCCTTTACGGCAAAAATAGCCACAACAAAGGCTACCAAAGCTCCAAAAAGTAATAACTTAAGATCTTCCGAATGTATATTATCCTTTTCTTTAAGCAAATCGTAACCCGAGGCTGCGAACATTGTTGGTATTGCCAGTAAAAAAGAAAATTCCGCGGCTTGCTTACGGTCAAATCCTGAAAAAATCCCTCCGAAAATCGTCGCAGCGGCTCTTGAAACGCCCGGTATCATGGAGAGGCACTGTATAAACCCGATCTTTAAGGCGCCGGTAAAACTAATATCTTCCACATTCTTATATTCGCTCTTTTTACGTCCGCTCCATTTGTCAAGAAGTATGAGTACGACCCCGCCAAGTATAAGTGCGATGCTCACGGTATAAGGATTAAATAAATAATGTTTAATTGTTTTGTATGCCAGTAAGCCAATAATGCCGGTTGGCAGAAAGGCAACGAGTAGTTTTGTGTAAATATTTATCCCGACAAAAAAACGCTTAATATAAATAAGGAGTACGGCCATAATGGCCCCAAGCTGAATTACAATTTCAAAGGTTTTGGCAAATTCCTCATCACGGATCTTTAAAAGTGAATCGACCAGTATCATGTGGCCTGTGGATGAAACGGGAAGAAACTCTGTAAGTCCTTCGATAATTGCAATAATGAATGCCTGCAAATACGTCATAAACTATTTAATAAAAGAAACTTCATGCACGAAATAATCCGTTTCTCCCTGCCAGAAAAAGTTTTTAAGAACTTGTTTGTAATGGAGTACCACTTTTTTTCCCTGGTCAGCTTCCAACATGTCATATACCTT
>JAYSYG010000194.1:0-1946 GCA_043716685.1 Sphingobacteriaceae bacterium
GGTACGGATATACTGACACTTGATCCAAAATAGGAGGCCAGTGGACTAATCCATGAAAAAGAAGCATTATTGTTTTGATCAGCACGAGCCACAAAGTTAACAGACTGGTTGGAGCAGGTAATGCTGCCTGTTGACGAGATGGTGTAAATAGTAAAAGCAAGAGGAGACTGCGCTCTTAAAAAAAGAGTACACATAACTATACAGATCGCCAGTACTTTTTTATACATAGATCAAAGATAGACTCTTCTTTTGATTTAGAGTTGGTTTGTTATCAAATAACATTACAAATAGGAATGTTAAAACGTTGGGTGAAATAGTTTTTTTACCCCCAAATAAAGTATTAGTTGATAAGCGGGTTTAACCGTTTTGTAAATCTAAACTTTACAAGAACTGTGCCGGATATTCACAAAAAAGATCCGGCTTTTTGAACCGGATCTTCTTTAGATTGAAATATGATTACTTATTTTTTAGCGTCTGCTAAAAACTGGGCCAATCCACTGTCAGTTAAAGGGTGTTTCAAAAGAGCACTGATCGCGCTTAAAGGTGCGGTTATAACGTCTGCTCCAATCCTGGCGCATTCAATAATATGCATAGGATGACGTACACTGGCCGCTAATATCTGAGTTTCGTAACCATAGTTGTCATAGATCATACGAATATCTTCGATCAACCGCAAGCCGTCTGTACTTATATCGTCTAATCGCCCGATAAAAGGGGACATATAGGTTGCGCCGGCTTTGGCAGCTAATAATGCTTGTCCGGCAGAGAATACAAGCGTGCAATTTGTTTTAATTCCTTTTTCAGTAAAATATTTTATGGCTTTAACGCCGTCTTTGATCATCGGAATTTTTACCACAATGCGTTCATGCAATTCAGCAAGCGCTTCACCCTCTTTTATCATTCCATCGTAATCGGTCGAAATTACTTCCGCACTTACATCACCCGTCACAATATTACAAATGTCAACATAGTGCTTCATAATATTGTCCTGCCCTTTAATGCCTTCTTTAGCCATTAGCGATGGATTCGTTGTTACACCATCTAAAACGCCCATGTCCTGAGCTTCTTTAATCTGAGCCAGGTTGGCTGTATCTATAAAAAATTTCATGTTTCTTTTTTTTGAAGGCTTAAAGATAAGTGATTGTAAAGGATTTTAGGTAAAATAGTTTTAACAATATCCCGGCCCTAGTTAATGCTCTCTGAGCAAAGCCAGGCAGTACTCCAGGCGCTCTGAAAATTAAAACCACCGGTAATGCCATCAATATTCATTACTTCTCCACTAAAAAAAAGGCCTGGAACAAGTTTGCTCTGCATGGTTCTGAAATCTATCTCTTTTAAATTTACACCTCCGCAGGTCACAAATTCTTCTTTAAAAGTTGTCTTGCCTTCCATTTTAAAGGAACTATTAACCAGGTGCGTTGCCAGTTTATCAAGCTGTTTATTGCTGATCTCCGCCCAGGGTTTATCGTTTACAATTCCTGAGGAAATACACAGGAACTCCCATAAACGTTTTGGGAGATCAAAAACCGAATTAGACTGGGGCAAGGCCTTGTGTTTTTCTTTTTGAATTATTTTTAGCTGACTTAAAATTTCATTTGATTTTAAAGGGTACACCCAATTAACAAATATAACCGCAGTATAGTTTACGTCGAAAAATTCTTTGGCAGCAAACGCTGAAAGTTTTAATACCGCGGGTCCGCTCAATCCCCAGTGAGTAATAAGAACTGGTCCATGATAGTTTAACCGGGTGCCTTCAATGTGCACCTGCGCGTTTTTTACGCTGATTCCCTGCAATTCTTTTTTTATGGATTCGTTCGGAAGATTAAACGTGAAAAGGCTTGGAAGTGGAGTATCGATGGTATGCCCAAGGTTCTTTAGAATATCGTAAGCGCCTGCTTTATTATGCCCGCCCAAAGCGCAGATCAATGCATCAGCAGCAAAGGTTT
>JAYSYG010000195.1:0-6118 GCA_043716685.1 Sphingobacteriaceae bacterium
GTTTTTTATTATAAATTTGTATGAAGAATCTCTACCCTAACCTTAAAAAAATTTGACATGCGCCTCCACTTTATTATCTGCCTGATTTTTTGTGGCTTAATTGTAAACTCACAATCATTCATTAAAAACACAACTAACAGGGCGCTGACCTTTAAAGAAATTCAACTGCAATTTGATCAGTTTAAAAAAACGCATGATCTAAAAACAGAAAAACACTGGAAGAATTTAAAGCGGTATGAAGCCGATATGCAGTTACATACCAATGGACACGGAGAACCTGACGGCTTTGCCGATTATATTGAAGCGGCTCTTGCCGTAGCCGAAGAGAAGCAACAGGCACAATCAAAGTCCACCGCAGCCTGGTATCCCGTTGGTCCTAACGCTCTGCCAAACAATCTTACAGGGTATATGGAAAATGGTATTGGAAGGGTTAATTGTGTGACCTTTCACCCTACCAATACTTCAGTTTTTTACGTTGGTGTTGCACAGGGAGGTCTTTGGAAAACGACTAATGGTGGAGCATCTTATACACCGCTTACTGATAATCTGCCAATAACCCGCATCAGTGATATCTGCATTGATCCAAACAACACCAACACCATTTATATTTCGGTTTGTGATTTTGAATATATAGGTTTCAGTCTTTATTTAAATGGAAGAAAACGTCACACCCACTATGGGTTAGGCGTTTATAAAACCACAGATGGCGGCATCACCTGGAATCCTACTGGTTTAACTTTTCAGCTTACAAATGGTGATGCTTCACTGATGCGCAAAATTGTTGTTAATCCTGCCAACTCTAACGAACTTGTTGCCTGTGGGGTAAGCGGAATGTATAAATCGACCAATGCCGGAACCACGTGGACAAAAAAACTGGATTCACTTTTTGTGGATATGGTGCAGGATCCTGTAACTCCAGGTGTGCTTTACGCCGCTAGCGGATGGATATTAAACTCTAATATGGGTCATGCCGGAATTTATAAATCAACAGATTTTGGCACTACCTGGACACTGCTCAATACAGGAATTCAATTCCAGGGAGTTGTACAAAGAATTAAGCTGGCAATTGCCCCGAGTGATCATAATTATGTTTATGCTTTATGTTGCGATAATACGAATGGTTTTTATGGAATTTATCAAAGCACGAACGCTGGTGCAGCGTGGACATACAAACCTCCGATTTTAAATATTCTCGAATATGACCAGGGAAATAATTCCGGTGGCCAGGGGGTTTATGATCTTGCGCTTTGTGTCAACGCTACCAACAGGGACATTATTTACACTGGTGGAATTAATATCTGGACTTCGTCAGATGGCGGAACAACCTTTGACCCGGTGAGCCACTGGACACTCCAGTATGGCAATACACTGCACGGCGATATCCATTACATTGACAGGCAACCAGGAACTTCCAATGTTTTTGTTTGCAGCGATGGTGGTCTTTATAAAACTTCCAGCGTACAGGCAGGCAATTGGGGGCCAAGCTGGCCAACGGTATGGACAAAACTAAACAGCGGTATGCAGGTGACTTCATTTTACAGGCTCTCCAGCTCAAAAAACAGCATAGGCAGGCTAATGGCAGGCGCCCAGGACAATGCATCCTTTTATTATAATGGAACTACCTGGAGTACTATTTTTGGCGGGGACGGCATGGATAATTGTTTAGATCCCCTGAACAACCAGGTAATTGTGGGTTCAAGCCAGTATGGAACTTTATACTACAGTAATAACGGGGGTACGTCTGGAAATTTTACATCCTCTAACCCTAACAATGAAAGCGCGGAGTGGGTAACACCAATTGTTGCAGACTACAATAACCCCGGGGTAATGTATGTTGGAAACGAAAATGTTGTAAAATCTACTGATGGCGGCCAAAACTGGACCAGTCTCGCTAACATTTTCACAAACACCTTAACCCAACTTAGTACGGAAATAAGCGCGCTTGCCGTTTCCAATACTAACAGTAATGTTATTTACGCAGCAAGACGGGTGCAGTACCAAAATAATCTGAAAGGAATTGTATTCCGCACAGTAAACGGCGGCACTTCTTTTGTAAATATTACCACTAATTTGCCGGATACGCTTTATTATACCGGTATTGAAGCGAGTCCCACCAATTCTAACGAAGCCATTGTGTGTATGGCCGGATTTGTTAATGGCTGTAAGGTTTTCAGGACTACTAACGGTGGGGCAACCTGGACGAATATTTCCTATAACCTACCTAATATACCTGTTAATTGCGTAAAATATGTGCCAGGCACAGGGCAAATTATAATTGCTACCGACCTTGGTGTATATGTTTTAAATAACGGCACACCCATCTGGAGCAATTATAGTCAAGGGTTACCAAACGTGATCGTGAGCGATATTGAGTTTAACCCGGCATTAAATAAAATTTATATTTCCACATTTGGACGGGGGATCTGGGAAACCAATCTGTCGTTGATTTCCGGGCTAAAAGAAAACGGACCTTCCAAAACACTTGAGTTTACACTCTATCCAAGTGTTAACACTGGTGCCTTCTCAATTGAGCTGGAAGATTTCATCAAAACGAAAATAGATATTTTTGATGTGTCCGGCAGAAGTGTGTATTCTTCTATCCCAAGGGAAAACAAAATTTCCATTACCCTACAGGTGCTACCCGGAACGTATTATGTAAGAGTTGGAAGCGAAAAATCTTTAGGTGTCAAAAAAATTGTAGTGGAATAATTCCTTTCCTGAGGTCTATTTTTTCATGCTCTCCCATTTGCTTTTAAAGGTAAAAGCTAGCGCAGTTGCGCGTTGTTTTGCGAGATCGGCCTTTTCACCGGCAAAGAGATTATCAACTGCATTTATCCACACTTCCAGCCATTTCTCGAACATGTAGGACTTAATTGGAAGGTTTATGTGTTTTTCAAAAACGTTAGTTTTATACCCTTCTTCGTCGAGTAAAACAAAACTCCAGAAATGAACGATGTGTGGTACATGCATGAGGAAATCTATATTTGCGAAAACGGGTCGCATGTCTTCTAATTTGAGTAGTTCCGAATAGAAAGTGTTAATAAGGCGTTCGATGTCGGCTCGGGAAGTGATGTCATTCATTGATGTAAAAGTACTTTTATTTCCCCTGCATAGCAAAGACCCCACTTAGGATCTGCTGAAAAAACACTCAATGTATTAGTTTCAAGTGTATTATTAAATATTGTAATTGAAGTGCAAATTTTTTCAACACAATGATTAAGAATCCCTGCCTTACTGTTGTAACAATTTTGATTTCAATTCGTTAGTCCATAAAGCATCAGCTGCTTCGTTGGCTGCGGCTCACAGTATTACATATACAGCTTCACCTCGCCGCCTCACATCTTATGCGCTCTGGATTTTTCAGCATACCCTACTTAAAAAGCAATAAAAAAGCCCAATAATTAATTGGGCTGGGTGAGTTTTTTCGTAAAAACCTAGTGTCATGTCAATCAAAAACAGTCACAATAAATTCTGACACGGTTACTTGACACTAGTCGGGCCTGATCTCCGAATCACGTTCTTCTGAAACAGGTGTTGGGCGGATCTCTGAAAGCTTTTGAGACTCTACGGCTTCAGCACGTATTCTTCCTCTTCTTTTCGTTTTAACCTCTTGCGTTGCAGTGTTATTCACTATTTTTTCGGCTGGAGTATCCGTAGTACTTGCGGTTTGAACCGGTGTTGCTTCAGGTTTAGGTACCGCTACAGTTACCTGGACTTCTTCTGCTACCGTTGGAGTTGCGTCCGTAAGAACTTCGGGTTTTGATTCGTTTACAATTACAGGCACTGCTTTTTCCATCTTTGGTTTAATTTCCTCAGCCGGTACAGAATTTGTAAGAGTCTCCGCCTTCTGATCGCTTTCTTTTACAGGATTTTTAATACTTACAAAATTGACCAAAAGAAAGGAGAAAAGTATAATAATAACTCCAAATAAGGAGGGTAAAATAACACTCCGGTTCAGACTGAAATTAAAATTCTTCCAACTGTTTTCACGGTGCTGGCTGACCATGCTGTCTGAAAAGGTTTCAAATTTTTGCCAAGCGTCTTCTTTAACGGGAACTACAAATTCTTTGAGCTGTATGCGCAGGTTCCGTTCGTCTATTTCGTACGTAAAATTACTCATGCCTTTATGTGTTTTAAGCTTTTTTCGATATTCTTCTGGAAATTAAATCGCGCTTTTTCAAGGTTGCTTTTCACAGTGGCTTCGCTCGACTCAAGCATTGCTGAGACCTCAGCCAGGCTGTACCCGTCAATAACATGCAGGTTAAAAACCAGGCGCTGTGAAGGAACCATTTGCTGAAGGCTTTTAACAAGAACCTCTGTGTCCAGGTGGTTAAAATCGATCAGTTCATTATTTTCAAAAAGGTTGTAATTTTTGGAGGTGTTTGTATCGGTGGCATGCACCGTACTGGAAACGTAATATTCGCTGCGAATGCTCTTAACAAAGGCGATACATTCGGTAATGAATTCCTTTTCGAAAAAAGCATCCATATCACTAATACTTAAAGAGCGCTGATTCTGTAATTTATCAAAACAGGCATTAAACCCGCTGTTCAGAATTTCTTCTGCTTGCTCTGCGCTTTTGCAGTAACGGTTTGCAATGGCGGCAAGCCTGCCATAGTAAGTATCAAATGCCACTTTTTTCGCGGCTTTATCGTTCTTTTGAATGGCTGTTATTAGCTCAGGAGAAGACATGATTTTGTAAGTGTCGTAGTTTAAACGTAAAAAAACTATAAAAGTTTCATTTCGGTTTCCAAGAGTTAAATATAGGGTTTAAAATGGAAGAATAAAATGCCGAAAAACAGCTATATATAGGCCTTTAAAACCCATTCGTCGAAAAAATAGGGGATTCTTCTTAAAAATACTTTCCATTCTTCCAACATCTTTTTTAGATTTTTTTTGCGATTTATTAGCTTACTGTAAATCAAGCTAGTTGAAGCTTTTCAGTAATTTTACACAAAGAACTAATGTTTACAACTTGCGCCGGCTGTTAATTTAATTGTCTATCTATTGGTACGATTTTTATATTTATTTGTAACAGGAGATTAAGGAAAAATTAACTAAACCTAATTCATCAAAGCATTAAACTATGACAGAACCGATACTCGTCGAAAACAAGGACAGATTTGTACTTTTCCCCATTAAATATAAAGATATATGGGAATTTTATAAAAAAGCCGAAGCAAGTTTCTGGACGGCTGAGGAAATTGACCTTGCTTCTGATACTGCAGATTGGAACAACAAGTTAAATGATAATGAAAGACACTTTATTAAACACGTTTTAGCATTTTTTGCTGCCAGTGACGGGATTGTGAACGAAAACCTGGCCATTAATTTCCTTAACGAGGTGCAATACCCTGAAGCGCGTTGCTTTTACGGTTTCCAGATCATGATGGAAAACATTCACTCTGAAACCTACTCCTTATTAATAGATACGTATATTAAAGATCCGGTTGAAAAAGACCATTTATTGCACGCCGTAGATACTGTGCCTTGCGTGGGTGAAAAAGCCCAATGGGCGATCCGTTGGATCAATAACGGCTCTTTTGCCGAAAGACTCATTGCTTTTGCAGCCGTTGAAGGTATTTTCTTCTCCGGTTCTTTCTGCTCTATCTTCTGGCTTAAAAAACGCGGCCTTATGCCTGGACTGACATTCAGCAATGAATTAATCAGCCGTGACGAAGGCCTGCATTGCGATTTCGCCTGTTTATTATATGCATCCCACGTTAAGAACCAATTACCAAAAGAACAGGTTACCCAAATAATTGCTGATGCTGTGCGTATTGAGAAGAAATTCGTGGTAGACGCTATTCCCGTGAAATTGATCGGGATGAATGCAGATCTGATGTGCCAGTATATCGAATTTTGTGCGGACAGATTATTGCAGTCACTTGGCTGTAGCAAGCACTACAACGCGGTTAATCCATTTGATTTTATGGAAATGATCTCGTTGCAGGGTAAAACCAACTTTTTTGAGAAACGCGTGGCGGAGTACCAGAAGGCTGGAGTAATGAATAATAACCAGGAAAATAACGTTTTTAACCTCGACGAAGACTTCTAGATTTTTAACATTAGTCGGTTAAATACCCCCTCGTATTTTTGTATCTTTATGTAGGCATGA
>JAYSYG010000196.1:0-1946 GCA_043716685.1 Sphingobacteriaceae bacterium
GTGTAAGTTGCATGGGAGACGCCGTTATTCTTACTGGCAGCGGCGCACCTAATTACAGCTTAAATAATGTCGCAAGCACTAGTCCCGTAATAGTTATCATTCCCACTGCAAGCGCTACCTATACCATGACGGGTTATGATCCGATAAACGGTTGTTCTAGCGGTGTTGTTTTTACACAAAGTGTAAATGTTTGTACTGGTTTGAAAACTTTTTCCAGCGCTCCTTTTATGAGTGTTTATCCAAATCCAGGAAATGGAATTTATACGCTGGAACTGAATACAGCCGCAAATCTGGTTATCATCAATACGTTGGGAGAAATTCTACTTAACGAAAACAGAGCCGCAGGTAAGTCTCCCGTTGATCTCACCAATCAGTCCAATGGTATTTATTTCATTAAGATTATAAGATCGGAAGATCAGCAGACTCTGAAAATCATTAAACACTAAGAGACAATTTATTTAAATAAAAAAACCTCTTCTTCCGGAGAGGTTTTTGTTTCCTATAATCCGTGCAAAAATTTTTACCTCGAAAACCCAACCGAACTTCCAGCCCTAAAACTTCTTTTTAATGCCAGCATTTTAATAGCCGTTACTGCTGCTTCATCACCTTTATTACCATGCTTCCCCCCTGCCCTATCGGCAGCCTGCTGTTGGGTATCCGGTGTTAGTACACCAAAAATAAAAGGCATGTTGTATTTAATATTGAGATCTGTAATTCCTTTTGCTACAGCCTCGCAGATAAAATCGAAATGACGGGTCTCCCCTTGTATTACGCAACCCAAGCAGATAATAGCCTCTACGTTTGAGAACTCAGCCAAGTATTGCGCTCCAAGGGTTAATTCAAAACTTCCTGGAACTTCCTTGATGGTAATATTTTCTTCCAGCGCACCATTTTGTAAAAGTGTTTTAAGTGCACTCTCCTTCAAAGCATTTGTGATTTCGTAATTCCATTCCGAATACACGATTCCGAATTTAAAAGGCTTTGCATCGGGAACGCCACTGCCTTCCACGGAAGATAAATTCTTGTTTACGCTGCTCATGTTTTTCTAAACTAAAAAAGTCTGCGGTTGGGCAGACTTTTTATTAATATGTTATTTCCAATTATAAATTACCTGTAGTTTTTACCCTGGCAATCCATTTTTCAATATCCTGCGCTTCCTGAGATCTTGGGAATTCTTTTTGTATCCGCTCGTAAATGTTAAGTGCTTCAGAATAGTTACCTTTTTGCTCATTTGCAAGACCCGCCTTCTTAAGATAGAAAGGACTCGTAAAACCACTTTTGCTTTTATTCGCAGCTTTTGAATAATATTTAATAGCATCATCAACATGATTTAGCTCCATGTGGCAATCTCCAATGGCACCAATAGCAATGGGAGCAACTGTTTCATCACTACCGCTGTATTTCGCTAAGAACTCAATTGCCTGTTCAAATTTACCAGTGCGTAAATAACAGATACCAGCATAATAATTAGCAAGATTTCCTGTTTTTGTCATTCCGTATTCTTCTGCAATTTGCTCAAACCCTTTCATTTGTTTCTGACCATCAGCAGACATAACCATTGATCCGCCTTTCAGCGCCATAGCAAAACTGTCTTTTTGAAACAGGTTCTCCGCCCAAAAAACCTCATTAACGGCCTCTTTTTCTTGTTCAGGTAAATAGTAAAATTTAAAAAAGCAAAACACGCCTATTATCAAAAGCAACCCACCGCCAACGTAGTTTACCATCTTTTTGTTCTTCTCGTAATACAATTGCAGCCCTTGTAAATTAGGGTCAATTGGTTTTCTCGTTTCAACAGTTTCTTCTACCGGATTTGATTCGTTGTTGTCTACAGTAGTTTCTTCTTTTAAATCAGCCATTTTGTTTGTAAAAAATTAGTCTGCGAAGATACCATTTTTTTTGTTAAAATCAACAGTTAAGTTAAAATCTACCAAAAACCACTTAAAATA
>JAYSYG010000197.1:0-6113 GCA_043716685.1 Sphingobacteriaceae bacterium
CTGAAAATATCCCAGTAAATTTTTTCCGTCATCCCCATCGGGTGAATCCTTCCATGGTTGTACTGATAGGTTTGGCCAATGTTTAAGCAGACACAGGAAAAGATAAAAACAACTGTTACAAGACTTAAAAGTCCTCGCATCGGAATTTTTTTTGAAGAGTATAAAACAAAATCCACAAAATAAGCGAGGGGTATGGCTAAAAAAGCGATCTGCTGGCAGAATTCCCTTGCGCCGTAGCATCCTCCAAAAGCCCAGTCCCACCAGCAACTTAGCACATAGATCATTAAGCAGGTAATAAAAATGAACGCCCAGCGTGAGACCGGAAAATCTTTCTTAATAAAGAAAAAACCCGTAAAAGCCATTGCAATCATAGGCGTATAAGTGATCCAGCCTTTCCTGTAGCTAAAAAGAATGTTGAGTATTTGCGGATCTTTCCAGAAAAAACCTTCTTCAAAATAAGGGTAATAAATATACATCCCCGTTCTGTTCTTCCAGAAATAAAATTGCGGGAGCCACATAATTATTCCAATTAAAAGGATGAGGAGGATATGCTTATAATTTCTAAGGAAGAACATTGCTTTTACTTTTAAATCTGGAAGCGTTTTAATGTTCCATAAAATAAAAAAGAGACAAATAAAAATTTCTGTAGGACGAATTAAACTAATGAGTGTAAAAACAATTCCTATTAATAGTGTATAGTGATAACGTTGTTGCTGGTGCCATTTATACGTGAGATAAAGAAAAACAGAGAACAGGCAGAAGAGATAACCATGTGTCATCTCACTCTGGCTAAACGTGTAATTAAACAAGAGTGTGCCAAAAAGAACAGAGAAGAGAGTGATGGCCGTGACGACTTCGTTAAACCACACCAATAATAATTTCCGAAGGAAAAAAAGTCCGAGGAGAACATAAAAGATAGAACCCCAGCGCACGCAGGTAGCAAATGGCTCAGAGAAACCTGTCATGGGGCTTTTCTGGTTGATGGCGATCTTATACCCTGCTGCAAAAAAAGGAGCGTACATGGCAGACATGCCATAAGTGGCCTTTGGGACAAAGGTATTCAGCGGTCCGATAGGCAGATAAAGAGAATCTGCACCCAGGAAAAAATCGAAAGAATTATGATTACAGAATTTTGCGGGGAGGTAACTGTAATAGTTCATAATGTCCCAGTTAAAATTGTTCTGGTTCTTTGCCGTATTATATGGCTTCCAGAAATCTATGAACCAAAATGAAAAACAACAGGAAAAAATAAAAAAGATAACCGTTGGTTTTTTAAAATTCTCCGGGCTGAAAAAAGTATTGAGTTTATCGAACTTCATTGAGAATAAGACTGGTTATTTACGTAGGATATAAATATAAATATTAAATTTAGATTCGTGAAAGCAGTTAAAAGAATAAGTTCCTTCCCTTTAGTTGGTGCGAATTCAGCAATGCCGTGCAATGCATAAAACAAGAATGGAAAAACTAAAACACCTATTTGACAAAAGCAGCAAAATCAATCTTCTGTTGTTTTTGTGCAGCTTTGGTATTTACTTCCTTTATTTTCATTCTGTCTTTTTTAATCTTAACTCCACCCTTTCAAGCATTACAGCAGACTCGCTAAAAAATTATTACACCTTTGTTTATCACGTAAAAAACGACGCGGAGGCTTTAAATTTTTCGGGCATGAATTATCCGTATGGTGAGCATATAATCTATACAGACTGCCAGCCGATCCTCACCTTTATCCTGCGCTTACTGCCCTTCAACCACAATTACCTGGTAGGTATCATGCATGCGCTTATCTTTCTTTCTTTCATTGTATCTCCTCTAATTTTAAACAAAATACTTACAAGGCTCGGCATTGATAAATTCTCTTCGTTTTTTATCGCCCTCGCCATTGGACTTCTTTCACCTCAGTTCATTAAAATAAACGCGGGACATTTTGCTCTTTCTTACGGGTGTGTAATTCCGCTTTCAATTCTTCTTACACTCAAATGTCTCCAGGAAAAAAATAAAAGAAATCTCCTGAACTTATTCGCTTTTAATACGCTTCTGTTCTTACTCCATCCTTATCTGGGTTTTTGTTTATCTGTATTTTCTTTTATTAGTATTGTATTGTTTGAGTTATTGCACTATACCAAAAAAACGATTATTAAAAACTGTCTGACAGCCGTGTTCTCCTGTCTATTTCCACTCGTACTTTTCAAAGTATTTATGTCGGTAACCGATCATCATGTAAACCGAACAACAGAACCTTTTGGCGCAGAGATGATGGTTGAAAACCTGGATAGCATTCTTGCCCCGGTTTTTGGGCCTTTTCAAAAACTAATGGAGTATTTTTTTTCCGGCAGAACCGCTCATTATGAAGGACATACCTACTTAGGCTTTTTTACAATCCTGCTTTCTCTTTGTTTTTTAATTGTTTTGCCCTTTGCTTTTAAAAAAATATGTGTTAAGAAAGAAGTGTTTGTATTTCTTATTGCATCTCTCTTTTTTCTTTTTATAGCTTTTGGTCTTCATCTTAAGATATTGAACTATTTCCACCTGCAAAGTGCTGCTCTTAATCAATTCAGGGCTGTATGCCGTTTTGCCTGGATCTTTTATTTTACTTTGCCTTTGTTCCTCGTTACTCTCCTGTATCAAAGCCTGCAACCGTTTTTAAGGCAGCAGGTATTTGCACGTTGCACGCTATTTTTTCCCTTGCTCTTCTTGGCCTTTAATATGGTGGAAGCGGGTCCGTATTTTAATTTAGATGAGGCTGCTTACTGGAAATACAGAAATTTTTTCCGGGAAGATTGTTTAAACGAAGAAGAAAAAAAAGTTCTTCAAAGTATAAAGGATGTCAAGCCACAAGCTATAGTGCCTTTACCATTGTTTCATGGTGGTAGCGAGATGTACGAAAGGTTAGGTTCCAATAACTCAATGATCCCTTCCATGATCTATTCTTATCATTCCGGCACACCCATAGTAAGTGTACTTATGTCGCGCACTTCTTTAACAGAAACAAAAGATCTCATTCAACTGCTTAATTCTTATAAAAAAGAAAAACCAATTGATAAATTACTCAGTGCCAGCGACTTCTTTGTACTTACTACACGCGATCCCTTATTACCAGATGAAACCCGTTTATTGCCCTATATAAAACAATTTGCACAAAACGACAGCTTAAAATTCGGTTACGTATCACACAGTACTTTACTTTCAAGGAAAATTGACCCTGGTGTTTTCACTCTCCTGGCTGAAAAAAAACAGGATGCAGGTTCAAACAACATTGTTTTTATTCCCTTCGAAAATCGTAAACCATTTCTAACTTCAAAAATTCCGGATTATGAAACAATTTTCTCACTTGATTCAAATAAAATCAGTTCAGGTTCTTACATTGCAAGCTTTCATTATCACTATACACAAAACACTTACAGAGCTATTGCGATTAACCTCATTATTAGCCGCGCAAATACAAGTAATTCTGAATGGGAATACAATATCCCTGTTCGTATGTTGAGTGGATTTTACAATGGATTTGGTGTTTTTGAATACAGGATCACTCTTGAAAAAAGAAACAGGTACGATTTTATGCTCAAAGGATCTGTGGAACAGGATTACAAAATATCAGATTTTATGCTCCGTCCCGAAAATACAACAGTTCTGGGAATAAACGGCAAAGACAGCACCTACAATAACTTTCCCGATTAATTTTTACTGAACAGTAAAACGGAAAGCAGGTTGAAGGACTCCTGGGCTATGATCTTAAGCCGCATCTTACTGAAAATAACATTTTCTTTTAACTGCACCTGCACAGGATTTATTCGCAAAGTTTTATCTTTTCCTGAAAGATAAATAAATTCAAAATCAAACAAATAACGGTTGATCTTTGTCGCCAGGAATTTTTCCTTTCCTTTTTTATTAAAGCCTTTAAGTCCGCACTGTGTATCAGTAATCGTCATCTTAAGGATCTTTTTAATGAAATAACGGAAAGCTTTTGAGAGCAATTTTCGGAAAGCGGACATTTTTTTCTCGTAATATCCCTCGTTCCTGTACCCCGCAACAACATCGTAGCCTCCACCAAGCAGTGAATGAATTAGATCAGATATACTTTGACTTGTGAATGGAAAGTCTATATCCGTATAAACAACATATTCATTTCTGGAAGCAAGAACACCTTGCCTGAGTGCATATCCTTTTCCTTGGTTTTTTTGATAAGAAATATAGGTTACAGAAATGTTTTTTTGTTGGAGGCCGATAATTTGCTCTGGTAATTTGTTACCGGGAGAACCATCATTTACTACAATGTAGTTTACAGTACAATGGTCTTTAATAAACGCATCAAAGCTTAATAACTCTGAAGGCCAGGTATCATTTGGGTTGTAACAGGGTAAAACTATATCGACCGTTACCGGCATGGGTGTTTTATTTTAGATGAAGAAATAAGACAGGAGTTCGCCCCGGTTAGATTACCATTTCTTTAATGTTTCCTTCAACAATAAGTTTTCCGGCAGTTGCATTCCTTATCTCATCGACACTTATTCCCGGCGCACGCTCAAGAAGCTTAAACCCGCCCTGTGGAACAATTTCGTAAACACCTAATTCCGTAACTACTCGTTTTACGCATGCTACACCAGTTAAAGGCAGATCGCATCTAGGCAATAATTTTGACTGACCCGCTTTGTTTACCTGCTGCATTGCAACAATAATATTTTTGGCGCTTGCAACAAGGTCCATTGCTCCTCCCATACCCTTCACCATTTTTCCAGGAATTTTCCAGTTCGCAATATCACCTGTTTCACTTACCTCCATAGCTCCTAAAATTGTAAGATCAACTTTTTGTGCTCGTATCATTCCAAAGCTGGTGGCGCTATCAAATATACTTGATCCTTTTAAAAGTGTGATGGTTTGTTTGCCTGCGTTAATAAGATCTGCATCTTCGTCTCCTTCAAAAGGAAAAGGACCCATACCCAGAATTCCATTCTCGGACTGAAGGACAACATTAAATCCTTCAGGAATATAATTTGCAACCAATGTCGGGATCCCGATCCCAAGGTTAACAAACGTTCCGTCCTTTACTTCCTGCGCAATCCGTTTTGCTATTCCGTTTTTATCTAACATAATTAATAAGCTGGCTTATATTCGTTTTTAAATTGACCTTTTAATTTTTCCGCGAGACTTTTCGCAATCTTCATTCTTCCCCTGTAATAATAATGTTCCGTGGTCCAGTTCTGATCAATAAACTCTATCCCCGGAACCAACTCAAGATTATCTACAACCACACAGTTTGCTTTGCTGTACCGTTTTACTAAATACTCCCTGTTTTGTTTCATTAAAAATACTAATTCCTTTCCAACCAGGCTATCTGCGTATTCCACATTTTCGGCCATCAAATTTAAGTATAAATTTATTTTATTCCGCGCACACCAGCCCGCTATGTGATCAAAATCCTTTATTCTGGGGTTGTTTTCATTAAGATTAAATGCATAACTCTTGATATAATGACAAGCAAGTATAATTTTTTGATCATCCCAGGAACCATCGGGTTTAAGATAAGTGCCTTGTGCCATCGCATAATCCCATTCTGAAACTGTTTTATATTTGAAAGGATACGGAAAAATAAGTTGTTTCGTTTTCCATTCCTTCAACATATCCTGTTCGCGCTGTTGTTCCGTTTTATTGTCAAATGATTGTAAAGAAAGGAAAAAGCGATTAAGCAGGTTGGGATAAGGCTGTGTTAAGACCATCGATTCACGGAGTTGGGTTTCGAGTTTTGAGTGAATCCAGGCGGCATCAAAGGAACGCAGATTTAAAGTAATTACAATTGCTTTCGGCTTGCTTTTTTCCAGCTCGATCTCATTTAACCAGTCTTTATAAACGCCGCCGTGCGTTGCGTACTTATTAATAGCAGTTATTCTTAAGGCCGGGAAAAAGAAATTTGTGATCTCTGAGATACTGTTCTTAATGGAATCGCTCGTTTCATAAGTAACATTTGAAGACTCGCCGAAATAATAAATATCTGTACTGTCCTGAACCCTTCGTATTTTCAATGCTTCCTTGCATTTTTCATTCAGGTCCTTCTCATATAATGTATGGTTGTATATAAAATTTAATCCGGTAAGTATTAACAGGAGCAGGATAATTTTTAT
>JAYSYG010000198.1:0-1944 GCA_043716685.1 Sphingobacteriaceae bacterium
CTCAACGCTGCCCAGTCATCTTTTGCAAGAGGTTTATCTGATGGCTGCATGTAGTTTGCTAGTTGCACAAACAGATATGGGATATAACCCTGCTTCCAGCGGACACGCCAATCATCTATCATCATCGGCTGCAAATCAGCATATTGCTTTGCTTTACTCGCGTTATTTTCGCCCTGGTACCATAAGAATCCTTTAATGCCATAAGGAATTACCGGATTGATCATCCCATTAAAGTTTACAGTGCTTTTGTTATAATAATCCTGCCATCCCGCAACAGCAGGTTCAATTTTATTGTTGTGTTTCCAATCGCCGGATAAAACAATCTGCTCGCCATTACTTGTTTTAATAAAACAATTTGTTGACCGATCCCCTATGTCTGCCCCACCCCAGTTAACATACATTCTGATGGTCAGGATGTTTTGTCCACTAAATAGGAAACCCTTAGGAATAGAAATCGTTTTATCTTTAAGTGATGAAACACCTCGTGCCAATTCTTTTCCATTGAGGTAAATTATATCGTTTTGATCTTTGATGGGCAGAAATAAACTTGCAACCTTCTTCGCCTGAAAAGGGGAAACATCAAACGTTTTACGAACCCAGATTAAACCCCAATACGAACCGTAACCCATTTTAGCACAAGTTAGTGGAAAGGCTGTTTTAGTCCAATTAGAATCGTCAAAGTTCAACTTGGTTACACCATTTGTTAAACCAATGAATGAAGTATTAGCGACATTTGTCCTATCGACTTCTGCCTTCAGACTTTTTTTGACATATTCATTCCAGTGTGTGGGATCTTCATCCCTGTTCTTCAAATCGTCCATAAAATCCGGGTGTGTGATCAATCGATCTTTACTCATCCAAGTCTCAATGCCGGTGGCTCCGCGGGCGGAAACAATCACTCCGACAGGAATTTTCTGATCGAGATGCAATGAGCGGGCAAAGAAATAAGCCACTGCAGAAAAGCTGCTAACATTTTGTGGGGTACATATCTTCCAATCCTTCTGTGGGGTATCCTCTAATGGAACGATTGAAGTGATATTGTCTATAGAACGAAAACGCATGTTGGGATAGTTTGCATTTTTAATTTCGTCCTCCTTATTAAGAAGAGTTGATCCTACCATATATTCCATATTGGATTGTCCGGATGCAAGCCACACTTCACCCAACATGATGTTGCTATATGTGATAGCCTCTCCGCCAGATTTAATAGTCAGTTGGTTTGATTTTCCATCAGCCTTCATTGCAGGCAAGTAGGCCATCCATTTACCTTTTTCATCGGCAGTTGTATGTGCTGAATATTTTGCAAAAGAGACCTCAACAAGGGCTCCCGGAATTGCTTTGCCCCATATTGGAACCTGAATTCCCTGCTGAAGTATTGCATTGTTGCCAAACATTCCTGAAGGCTTAAGTTGCGCCTTTGCTATATTTACCGACAGACTCAGTAATATAATTAGTCCCGGCAAAAATTGCCTGATTCTAATTAAAAGATTATCCATAACTGTATATTTTTATCTCTATTCTTAATGATTTTGATTTTATAAAATTACAAAACATTGACTCAGTTGTAAAATTATTATTTGTTTTTTTACTTTTCCGGAAAGAAGTCGACACTTATAATATTAGCTGTTTGATTAACTAATTTGATTACTAATTTTTTAAATTCATTATTATTCGAGTTTTTAGTTAATGGAAAAAATTCACCAGGCAAATAAGTAGCTTCTAGAACCTGAAACTTTGCATTTGCAGGGCTTTTTATAGAAACTATCATTGTCTTACCATTTTTTTTAAGTAATGCTGTCTTTCCATCTGATTGAATTTCAATTTCAGCTTTTGTGTGCATACTCCACCAAACAACGGACGGTTTAGTTGTAATAAAATCGTCTTGCACAGTAATCACTTTTATTGATTTATTCAATTGTATTTTCCTCGAATAATTCTTTACAT
>JAYSYG010000199.1:0-1944 GCA_043716685.1 Sphingobacteriaceae bacterium
AACCAGTCTTCATCAGAAAGTGTAACGGATAAAGCCGGAACTTTAAAATACCTGTCGTTATATACACCTTTGTTCGACGCAAATAAAGAGCTCGTCGGATTTATCAACCTGCCTTATTTTGCAAGACAAAGCGATCTGGCAAACGAGCTGTCAGGTATTATCAGTGCACTTATCAACGTATACGTAATCTTATTTGTGATCAGCATCCTGGCGGGATTAATACTATCCGGGTTTATAACACAACCTCTGCGTCTGATCAAACAACAGCTAAGCAATGTAACCCTAGGAAAACAGAATGAGAAGATCGTATGGCAAAGCAATGACGAGATCGGAAAACTGGTATCGGAATACAACCAGATGCTGGTAAAACTCGAGAACAGCGCGAACCTGCTTGCACAAAGCGAGCGTGAAAGTGCCTGGCGCGAAATGGCAAAACAAGTAGCGCATGAGATCAAGAATCCGCTCACGCCCATGAAGCTTAATTTACAATACTTACAGCTTCTTATGAAGAATAATCCGGAGGATTTCAGGGAAAAATTTGAGAGAACAAGCGCGGGTATTATCGAGCAGATCGATTCTCTTGCCAACATAGCCAACGAGTTCAGTAATTTTGCCAAACTTCCCGGCGCACAACTGGAAGATATTAATCTTGTGGAGGTAATCGGCGCTTCTGTCTTAATCTTTGAAAATCAAAAAAATGTTCTGGTCAAAAATTCAATAACCGAAACTGAAATTCTTGTAAAGGGTGACAGGGACCAATGTCTTCGTGTGTTTAATAATATCCTGAAGAACGCCATACAAGCACTCGAAGACACAGAGTATCCAAATATCGAAATTGGATGTATCATGGAAGAAAATAAGGTGGTCGTTTCTATACATGATAACGGTTGTGGAATTGACGATGATTTAAAATCAAAAATATTTACCCCAAATTTTACAACCAAAAGTACAGGTTCAGGCCTGGGTTTAGCCATGGTGAAAAATATAATGCTTGGTTTTGGTGGAAGTATTCGTTTCGAATCTGCAAAAGGCTCAGGCACTACTTTTTATCTGGAGTTTATAGTAACGGAGGCAGAGTCTGGCTAATTTCATGGAAGAAAAATAACCCGTTTTATTTTCTTTTAGAACACTAGAATCGCGGTACTCGCGCTTAAAATAGGATACTGTTTTTATTTAGCGTAGTGGAATTCAAAAATTATACCTTCTTTTTTTTCAGTCGCAGGAAACCCATTTGCGTTGTAAGTAAAATAACTTTTGGTTATTATTGGCGGATTGTTTTTTGCATGTTCATCGTACAGAATAAAACTTGTTTCAATCACATTGTTTGGATTTGTATTGTAACCGGGTCTTCCCAACATTTTATAAAAACTATTATAGCTGGGCTTATCATCAAAACGAAAACGTGTTTCGCTAATTAATTTTGGCAAATAGTAGCTCGGAGATGAAATCGCGTAGTATTTTTCATTAATGGTGTTGCCGTTCATATCATAGGTGTATGTGTTAAAAGAATATACGACCTCGCCTTTGATGTCTGTTAAATTGCGTTGAACCACGTAATCTCCTTTATAAATAAAATTTGTTATAGAAGCGAATTCAATATGCCGGTTTTTTTTAGAATAGTGTTTTATCTTTTTTATGCGGTTTTCTTTATCGTATTCAAAAAGGTCATAGGAAGTAATGGTGGAATTCCTGGCCGTCATCATTTCTTTTTTGACCGCAGGTGAGAAAGAAACTGAAGAACTTGTTGCGTTGGGATCCATGGCGTAATCTTCGCGAATTAAGCGACCATTTTCATCGTAAGAATACTTGGTATAGCCATGAGCGCTTTCAACGTCTAACAACTGAGCTTTGTCATCATAAATGTATTTGGTGGTTATTTCGCCGGATACTGTAATGCTTTTGAGCAGATTGTTTTTAGCTGGACTTTTTTTAATGGGCGAAGTA
>JAYSYG010000200.1:0-1939 GCA_043716685.1 Sphingobacteriaceae bacterium
GCAGGCGTAATTGACGAGGCCATGGGAGGAATTTTATTTATAGATGAAGCGTATGCGCTAGCTGCAAAAAATTCCGCAAATGATTTTGGGCAGGAGGCCATACAGGTAATTTTAAAACGTATGGAGGATCTGCGCGGAAAATTTGGAGTGATCGTTGCCGGCTACACAGACAACATGCACCTGTTTATAGAAAGTAATCCCGGGTTTAAGTCGCGTTTTGATAAAACATTTGTATTTGAAGATTACACCGCAGAACAGCTTTGGGAAATAACAAAAAATCTTTTAAAGAAAGAGGGCCTAACCGCCAGTGCCGATGCAGAGGCTCATTTGAAAGGATATCTCATTGAATTATATGAAACACGTGACAAGTTTTTTGGCAATGCACGCACAGCAAGGCAATTGGTTGGCGACGTTGTGATGAAGCAAAATTTAAGACTTGCCTCGATTGCATCCGAACAAAGAAACAAAGAAGATCTGTCTGTACTATCGTTTAATGACGTGAAACATTTGCATATTGGTTCTCAAGGCAACAAACCATCATTAGGCTTTAAATTTGGAAATTAAGTATGGCGCATTTAAAAAAGTTACCACATCAGACACATTATGTAACCCGCATTTTCAAAAACGCGCTTGCCGGTTTTATCATCCTTTTTATTTCTCTTGCAATAGGAATGATCGGGTACCATAGTTATTTTCATCTTGGATGGGTGGACAGTCTTTATAATGCGAGTATGATACTTACAGGAATGGGTCCGGTAGACAAGGCTCCGGGCAACGCTGCAAAGATTTTCGCCTCCATGTATGCTATTTATAGTGGTGTTACTTTTTTAACCAGTGTAGCTGTTATACTTGGACCGGTGGTCCACCGCTTTCTTCATAAATTTAAAATTGAAGTGGAGGAATAGTACTATTTTTGTAAATTTATATTATATAGTATAGCCATGTTGATCTCACTCGAAGTAAATGACAATAAAGCAAAACTCTTTATTGAATTTTTAAACAGTCTTGATTTCGTTAAGATCGACAGATCGGAACTAGAGAGTGATGAATATATGCAGCGGCTTAATGAACGTCTCGAAGAATATGAAAGTAATCCGAATGATTCTGAGAATTTAAAAGACGTTTTGTTGGAACTAAAGAACAAATATGGCCTTTGAAGTCTGGGTAAAAGCTTCTGCCAAAAAAGATCTTTTTAAAGCAATTGAATATTATGAGGGGATAAATCAAACTCTTGCAAAAAGATTTTATGACGAATTTTTGGAATTAAATACATTCTTAGGAACAAATCCCCATTTCGCAATAAAATACAAGTATATCAGAACTTATAAATTAAGATCATTTCCTTATGTGATTCATTTTGTGATCAATCAGAAAGATCAGATCCTAACTATTATTGTAATTATTTTCGGTAAACAACAAAGGACCGATTTCGAATACAGAGCATTAGATATTTAGTAAATAATGGTAAACGTTCTCATACTCTGCGCGCACCGTCCGAAACGCTCTCCAAGCCAGCGCTACAGGTTTGAACAATATTTGCCCCATTTGGAAGAACAAGGATTTAAGTTTACATTCTCTTACCTGCTGGGTGAAAAAGATGATCCAGTATTTTATTCCGCAGGAAATTTTATCGCCAAAGTTCTTATTTTATTAAAATCCGTTTTTATTCGTATCACCGATACATTCCGGTTCAAGAACTATGACATCATTTTCATTCAACGCGAAGCTTCTTTTTTAGGCACATCGTTTTTTGAAAAACGCGCAAAAAAAACCGGAGCGTATGTGATCTTTGATTTTGATGACAGTATCTGGCTTGCCGATACAAGTCCCGGGAATAAAAAATGGGAATTCATAAAAAAGCCGGAAAAATTCTTCAAGGCCCTTTCTTTCGCGGATTGTGTGATTGCAGGTAATTCTTATCTCGCAGAAAGAGCAGTGA
>JAYSYG010000003.1:0-2634 GCA_043716685.1 Sphingobacteriaceae bacterium
TTGCGAAACATTTGTGCTTTATTATTTATATTTGAACAACTAGAAACAGGAGTTACGGAAAATAAAAAAACTACGCCTAGCCGTAACCGTTAGCGGCAAGCTTTGACGACACAACAAACATTAAATAAAATGCTTACAAACAGACTAACATTTATCGGACTATTACTTTTCATTTTTGTGAGTTGTAAAGAGACAAACAAACCACTCGACAAACCATTTGACAAAGAAGCCGAAATTTTGACGACCAACTTCAGTAAATCTATTTTCAGTAGAAAGATTATTAATTCTAAAGAAATTTTTGACACCCTCAGCACTTTGTCTGACACTATCTATGCTGACACCGCAAAATACTTTCGGACACCTAAAGCCACAATCTACGCTAATAATGCAGCAAGGACTTATTTCCAAGTTTTTGAAAACCCGAAAGGGACAATTACTGCTATGGCGTTTTTCAAAAACAAAACTGAAATGAGTGTTGCTGAGTATTTTAAAAATGGACAGGTGATGTGTAAATTCAGCGTGACAGACGATGGAGTAAGAGATGGAAACTTCTTCTGCTTTTACGAAGACGGAAAATTTAGACGCACGGGGTATTACAAAAATGGAACAGAAGTAAGAGACAGCTCAAAAAGATATAAAGACGAATGACAAGATTTCAAAAGTTGGACTTATGGACGGAAAGTAAGCCAGCCGCTAACAGCACCTACAAGAAATTGGCGGTTCTGTGGTTAATTGAAGTTTTGCGCTTCGTATCAAGTTCAGCGGTGGCAGACAGTTTTCGTCTCCGAAATCGCCAACTTCTTGTAGCTGCAAACCGTTAGCGGTCAGTTTGCGGACAGACATTTCGGTAGACAAAAATATTACGACATGACATACGACATCTTTTTGGACGACAAAAAAATTGGGACATCGCTTCTCGAGCAAGCAGACGCTCCAATGGGTTGCGTTAACGGACAAATAACTTTCCTGAACAAAAATCTTGACTACGACTTTTTTAGCAAATATTGTAAAAACAATAATGTCAAGGCAGACGAATATCCCGAGGACAAATTCATTTCAACACAGACAATTCCGACCCTTAAGGTGCGAAACGAAAACGGGACAGAAATAAAGGGCGTAGGTTGTTACATTGCAGGAATGGACTCTGACGGATATGAAATAAATATCATTGGTATTTCCTATCCTTTTTACGGAGAAGAATTTCCTCATCATCGTAAAGCATATGACGACCAATTTGGTTAGACAAAATATACGGATGACAAGTAAGAGTATTCAATATAACCATGGCAAAAACAAGTTGACAACTGTTCAATTCGACATTGTTTTTGTAAATGGAAAGAAATTAGCAAATAATATCATCGTGACATCCAACTGGTGAGTTTATTACCCTAAGAATCCGCAGATAAGTATGAATCCTCGAGGGGAATATGGTTTTTTAGAGAATGGTGTACATAGCACCAATGGTGACATTCAACAAATAATAAAACGCATTCATAAAATCCTCGAAGAAACAAAAGACTGAAAAAACAAAACATGCAGACACGTAAGCAAAGTGTAAACTGTGTACGCAAACCGAACCGCTAACAGCAAGCAAGCGTAATTTTTTTGCGTGTTACTTGCTAAATGTATAACTTGCTAAGCAAAAAAACATACGCCTGCTTGCAAACCGTTATAGCCAAGTGGTTGACGAGAACCGACAAACTAAGTTTAGACAAACTCACATTTCAGTTTCGTGGTGACAATTACAAAATAAAAAATTATAGTTGTTTGACGACCTCACTAAACTCGGTTGACCCAACCGCAAACTGAGCTGTGTTTTTGAGATTCCTGTGCATGAGAAACGTTAAGAATTACTTGCGGAATTAATTTGATCAACTGTGTCTTTGAGATTTCTGTGTATGAGTAAGTGTAAAATTATGAACTATGTTTAGGCAGACACTTAAACTGTATTGACAAAAACCACCTGGGCTATAACAGCACCTAAAAAAAATGCGGGCGGAAGTATAAGTTTTTTGCCTACAAGTTGTCCCTATCGGGAAATTTGTTTATTTTTATTGTAGGCAAAAAAGAGTACAGTATTTCGGCAACTAATAAACATTTGTGGGGGTAGAAAACATTTCGGTTTCAAAGCCGCACTTCTTTTAGCTCCAAAACGTTAGCAGTAATTTTTACCGACATGACAGACGAACATAAACAAGAAATAAAATCTCATAACGACAAAATTATCACTCAAAAAGGTTACCGTGTTAATACTTGGCTTCCATGTCCCGACAACCAAACGTTAAGGACTGTTGACGAAATTAAAGGACGTATGTCTGTTATGACAGCCCTTCTTAATATTTCATTTGAAGCCCCAGTACATATAATAAAACAGTGGATTGAAAAACATAACCTGTCCAGACATCTTTCAGCTTGGGAAACCGAGATGTTAAATAAGGACAACAAAGATCTGACCGAATTAGAAATTAGTTCTTTAAGATGGTATCTTGAAAGTTTGTGGGCCCTACTTTGGGTTATGAAAATGATTGATAATCTTGACGCGGAAAAACATGTTGGCGACAACTTAGCTTCTTTAATCCCTAACTTGCAACAAGGCGACAACAATGATAAAATAACTCAACAGCGAAACCTACA
>JAYSYG010000021.1:0-7847 GCA_043716685.1 Sphingobacteriaceae bacterium
AACTAACGAGGACGTGATAAAGAATGAACAGGTAAAAAACAGGATCATGATCGAAGTTGAAAAAATAAATAAGGAACTTGCACAACATGAGAAAATTAAAAAGATAGAATTACTCGCTAATGAATGGACAGTTGAAAAAGGAGAAATGACACCAAAATTATCACTGAAGCGTAAAATTATCCTGGAGGCAAACAGAAAGGCGTATGACAGGATCTATCACCAGGAAAGTCGCAATATAGATTCCCTGACGTAATTGATATGCATGCATAATAAATATATTTGTACTATGAGTAAAAGACATACAGAAACTGTTGACTCTAAATTAAAGACGGCCTGGCAGGTAGTGAGCAGGATGTATAACGCTGAAGCTTCTTTGCACGACCTTACGATTGCAATGGGACATTTTTTACTGAATATCGATAGTCATGAAGGTTCGTATGGTTCTGATATTGCGCCCTTGTTGGGAATGGAGAGTACCTCCTTGTCACGCATAACCTTATCCCTTGAAAAGAAAAAACTCATCCAGAGAATTCCTGATAAAGAGGATGGAAGAAAAATAAAGATCATTTTAACTCTTAAGGGAAAAGCAGCCAAGGAGTTGGCAAAAAACGTGGTACGCAATTTTAACCACATGGTGGAGATTAAAATAGGTAAGGATAAAGTAGGGGAGTTTTTTAAAACTATGGATGAAATTACAGCGCTGGCTGAAGATAGAAATAAGCTCATTAAACAATAAAATTAAAGATGAAAAGGATAATACAAAAAGTAGCGGTATTAGGCTCAGGAGTAATGGGGAGCCGGATTGCCTGCCATTTCGCTAACATAGGATGTGAAGTGTTATTACTCGATATAGTGCCGAAGGAGCCGAACGATGCTGAAAAGGCCAAAGGCATAAGTCTTGAAAACAAAGTCGTACGTAACCGGATTGTGAACGATGCATTGCAATTTGCCCTGAAGTCCAATCCTTCTCCCATTTATAAAAAGGAATTTGCAAACAGGATCGTGACTGGAAATTTTGAAGATGATATGTCAAAACTAATTACCTGTGACTGGATAATTGAAGTTGTTGTAGAAAATCTTGAAATAAAAAAGAAAGTATACGATCAGGTTGAAAAATTCAGGAAGCCCGGAACTCTTATTACATCAAACACATCGGGAATTCCAATTCATTTGATGGCCGAAGGAAGGACCGAGGATTTTAAGGATCATTTTTGCGGGACACATTTTTTTAATCCGCCCCGTTATTTAAGATTACTTGAGATTATACCAACACCGCATACAAAACCCGGAATCATTTCTTTCCTGATGGAATACGGCGAAAAGTTTTTGGGAAAAACGACTGTATTGGCAAAAGATACTCCGGCCTTTATTGCTAATAGGGTGGGTGTATACGGCATCATGTCGCTTTTGCACCTGGTTGAAAAAATGGATCTGAGTATTGAGGAGGTTGACAAATTAACAGGGCCTGTTCTTGGACGCCCTAAATCGGCAACCTTTCGCACCACTGATGTGGTTGGTCTCGATACCATGATTAATGTAGCCAATGGATTAAAAAAGGGGGTTCCGGATGACGAAGCAAATGAATTGTTTGTTCTGCCGGACTATTTAAAAAAAATGGCCGAAAACAAATGGCTGGGAGATAAGACCGGACAAGGCTTTTACAAAAAAACAAAAACTAAAGAGGGAAAAACCGAAATACTTGTACTGGATTTAAAAACCCTTGAGTACAAACCGCAGCAAAAGGTAAAATTCGCAACGTTAGAATTAACCAAACCAATTGATAACTTAAAAGAACGTGTTAAAGTGCTGGTATCTGGAAAAGATAAAGCCGGCGATTTTTACCGTGCAACTTTTACAGGATTATTTCAATACGTTTCTAACCGCATTCCCGAAATTGCGGATGAATTGTTCAGGATAGATGATGCGTTGAAAGCCGGATTTGGCTGGGAACTTGGCCCCTTTGAGTACTGGGATGCCATTGGTGTTGAAACTTCCGTGAAGTTGATGGAAGAGTCGGGGAACAAACCTGCGCAATGGGTTTATGATTTTTTAAAAGCAGGAAACAAAACGTTTTACAAAATCGAAGATAGCACACGTCAGTTTTACGATATAGCTTCCAATTCTTATAAAACCATTCCGGGAACACAGGATTTTATTTCCCTCGATACTCTTCGTGCTACGAACACCGTTTGGAAAAATACCGGTGTGACGATTACAGATCTTGGGGATGGAATTTTAAATTGTGAATTTCATACCAAGATGAACACCATTGGCGGCGAGGTATTGGCGGGTTTAAACAAAGCAATAGATATTGCAGAAAAAGATTATAAAGGATTAGTGATCAGTAACGAGGGAGCTAATTTTTCAGCAGGAGCGAATGTGGGAATGATCTTTATGATGGCAGCAGAACAAGAGTGGGATGAGTTAAACATGGCGGTAAAGCATTTTCAGAATACAACCATGCGCATGCGTTATTCATCCATTCCAGTTGTAGTAGCTCCTCATAATTTAACCTTGGGTGGCAGCTGTGAAATTTGTTTGCATGCGGATAAAGTTGTGGCACATGCTGAAACCTACATTGGACTTGTCGAATTCGGTGTTGGAGTAATTCCAGGCGGTGGCGGTACCAAGGAGTTTGCAGTTCGTTTATCAGATACGTTACATGAAGGTGACGTAGAACTGAATGCCTTTCGCGAAAAATTTTTAACGATCGGACAGGCGAAAGTATCTACTTCGGCTTACGAAGCATTTGATCTGGGTATTTTGAGAAAAGGTATCGATAAGGTGGTAATGTCCCGTTCCCGTCAATTGGCTGAAGCGAAGGCAGAATGTTTATTGATGGCCGAAGAAGGATACACGCAGCCAGTTCCGCGCAAAGATATTCGCGTGCTTGGTAATCAGGCGCTTGGTCTTGTATACGTGGGGGCTAATTCTTTATACAGCGGAAATTATATGAGCGAACATGATCTGAAGATCTCTCAAAAGCTCGGTTATGTGATTGCGGGCGGAGATATATCTCAGCCGACGTTTGTTTCCGAACAGTATTTATTAGACCTGGAAAGGGAGGCGTTTGTGCAATTGTGTACCGAACGCAAGACACTAGAACGGTTGCACAGTATTATTAATGGTGGAAAAGTTTTAAGGAATTAGGAAATTTACTTGGTACAAAATAGAATAGAGTTGAATAAAGTTAAACGATAAAAGTATGAACGCATATATAGTAGCAGGTTTTAGAAGCGCAGTGGGAAAAGCCACGCGTGGCGGTTTTCGTTTCACACGTCCCGATGACCTGGCAGCAGACGTTATTAAACATTTAATGGCTTCGCTCCCGCAAATAGATCACGCACGTGTGGATGACCTGATGGTTGGCAATGCCATGCCGGAAGCAGAGCAAGGGTTAAATGTCGGCAGGTTTATTTCTCTTCTTGCATTAAACACAGATAAAGTGTCAGGGATGACAGTGAACCGCTACTGCGCATCAGGCCTCGAGACTATAGCTTTGGCTTCGGCAAAAATTGCTGCCGGGTATGCAGATTGTGTTATAGCAGGGGGTGTAGAGAGTATGAGTTTGATTCCGATGGGCGGATGGCGGATTGTTCCGAATCCTGCTGTTGCAAAAGAACATGCAGATTGGTATTGGAACATGGGATTAACCGCAGAAGCAGTGGCAAAGGAATTTAATGTTTCGCGGGAAGATCAGGACGCATTCTCTTATAACTCTCACCAAAAGGCTATTGCCGCTATAAAAGCTGGAAAATTTAAAGAAGAAATTGTACCGGTAAAAGTTACTGAAACATACCTGGATGAGAATTTAAAAAAGAAAACAAAAGATTTTATAGTAGATACGGATGAAGGTCCACGCGCAGATACATCTATAGAAGCGCTTGCCAAACTAAAACCTGTATTTGCAAACGGAGGAAGTGTAACTGCCGGTAATTCATCGCAGACAAGTGATGGCGCAGCTTTTGTAATGGTGGTGAGCGAAAAATTTATGAAGGAACATAATCTGAAGCCCATCGCGCGCCTGGTATCTCATGCAGTGGCCGGTGTTCCGCCGCGCATTATGGGAATTGGTCCGGTGTACGCTATTCCTAAAGCAGTGGAGCAGGCCGGACTGAAACTAAAGGATATTGATCTCTTCGAATTGAATGAAGCTTTTGCGTCTCAGTCTTTGGCTGTGGTCAGAAAACTTGAGCTGGATGAGAACAAAGTAAATGTAAACGGTGGAGCTATTTCACTTGGACATCCCCTGGGATGCAGTGGAGCGAAACTATCGGTGCAGTTATTCGGCGAGTTGCGCCGCCGGAATAAAAAATACGGTGTGGTTACTATGTGCATTGGCACAGGCCATGGAGCCGCAGGTGTATTCGAATTATTATAATAAAAATTAAATAACATACTATGTCAACAATAAAAACAAAAGGCGGAGAATTCCTGATCAAGGAAACACTGGCACAGGATATTTTTATTCCTGAGCAATGGAATGAAGAACAATTGATGATGAAAAAAACCTGTGATGAATTTATTGATCAGGAAATAGCGCCGATTTTAGACCGGATCGATAACCAGGAAGAAGGGTTGATGGTTTCTCTTTTGGAAAAGGCAGGAGTTCTCGGACTTTTAGGAACATCGGTGCCGGAAAATCTTGGTGGCCTTGGCGCTGATTTTGTCACGTCCATGTTAACAACAGAGGCACTTGGCGCAGGTCATTCCTTTGCAGTTGCTTTGTCTGCACATACAGGTATTGGTACCTTACCGATTCTCTATTATGGAAATGAAGAGCAAAAAAAGAAATACATTCCGAAATTAGCGACAGGCGAATGGAAAGCCTGTTACTGTCTGACAGAGCCAGGAAGTGGATCAGACGCGAATAGCGGTAAAACTTCTGCGAAACTAACCGCAGATAGTAAGCACTATATTTTGAACGGACAAAAAATGTGGATCACCAATGGGGGATTTGCGGATATCTTTACTGTGTTCGCGAAAATTGACGATGATAAAAATCTGTCGGCGTTTATTGTCGAAAAAACTTTTGGTGGAATTTCGCTAAACCCGGAAGAACATAAAATGGGAATTAAGGGAAGTTCCACCCGGCAGGTGTTTTTTAATGATTGCAAAGTGCCGGTTGAAAATTTATTATCAGAACGTGGTAGCGGTTTTAAGATTGCCGTAAATATCCTGAATATTGGAAGAATAAAATTGGCCGGTGCGGCGATTGGCGGCTCTAAACGAACCGTGACGGCATCTGTTAACTATGCGAACGAACGGATCCAGTTCGACAGACCTATTTCTAAATATGGCGCCATCCGTTATAAGCTGGCTGAACAGGCCATCCGCATTTTTGCTTCAGAAAGTGCTACTTACCGTTGCTCTCAGAATGTTGAAGACGCTATTCATAACCTGATTGAAGGAGGCATGGAGGAAGGGAAAGCAAAATTGAAAGGGATAGAACAGTTTGCAGTTGAGGCAGCGATATTAAAAGTGCATGGTTCTGAAACTCTGCATTATGTTTCTGACGAAGGCGTACAGATATATGGCGGAATGGGATATAGCGCCGAGGGTCCCATGGACAGGATCTATCGTGATTCACGGATCAACCGAATTTTTGAAGGCACGAATGAAATTAACAGGATGCTGATCGTGGATATGATCTTAAAACGCGCGATGAAAGGTGAATTAGACCTGATGGGTCCTGCACAAAAAGTAGCCGCTGAGTTAGTTGGAATCCCTGAGTTTTCTGAACCGGATACAACTTTATTTGCTTACGAGAAGAAGTTGATTGCCAATTTTAAAAAAGCAGTTTTATTAACTGCCGGCGCTGCGGTTCAAAAGCTTATGACGACCTTGAGTAAAGAACAGGAGGTAATTATGAACATTGCGAATATGGTGATTGAAGCTTATGTAGCAGAGTCTACCTTATTACGTGTTGAAAAAATGGTAAGCATGAGAGGGGAAGCAGCATGCGAAGTGCATCTTGCAATTGCCCGTTCCTATATTAATTCTGCCTGTGATAAGATCTGGGTAGAGGGTAAAGAAGCGCTGAATAGTTTTGGTGAAGGAGATGAATTGCGTATGTTGCTGATCGGGCTCAAACGGTATACAAAGCAGGAACCTTTTAATGCCAAGGCTGCACGCCAGATAGTAGCACAGAAACTGATAGCGGAGAATAAATATTGTTTTTAGAGTTTGATATATTAAAAGAAAAGTGTAACCCCGATTAGGTCTTCTTAATCTGAACGAAATCTTTTCAATGTCATAACACATTCAATATGGAAAATGTTTTTTACGAAGGGAAAGTAATGTGGTCACAAATTGATGCAAACATGCATTTGCGTCATTCTGCTTATGCTGATTTTGCGGCGCAGGCCAGATTGCAGATCCTGGAGAATTTAGGGTTTAATGCCCTTTTACTTGAAAAATTAAAAATTGGTCCGATCTTATTTCGTGAAGAACTAATATATATGCGCGAGATCCGTCCAAGTGACAGCGTGAAAGTGACGTGTGTTATGACACACTGCCGGAGTGACGGGAGCCGCTGGTCGTTCAGCCAGGAAATATTCAGAGGTGATGGAATAAAGGCTGCGCAGGTAAATGTTCAGGGAGCCTGGGTGGATATAATAAAAAGGAAATTGACTGCGCTCCCACCGGAATGGGTAGATGCTTTTATGCATATTCCTAAAAGTAATGATTTTGTACTTGAGGAAGTTCCGTTAAAAATTTTTAATGTAAATGAAGAAAAAATAAAGAACATGACAGAATCAGAACAAAAATTTGAAGAGGCTAAAAAGCGTGTAATGGAGCTTACTGAAAAGCCCGGAACAGAGGATATGCTGGAACTCTATGCATTGAATAAACAGGCTACCATTGGGGATATTAATATTGAGAAGCCTGCCATGTTTGATTTTGTAGCTGCTGCCAAGTATAACGCCTGGACCTTAAAAAAAGGAATGGGTAAAGAAGATGCACAGCAAAAGTATGTCGACTACGTGGATAGTTTATTCAGGAAATAATGGACAGGCTGAATTTGCTGATACAAAAAGCAAGGCACTCGGGGTTTTACCTCTGGCTTCTGAATGTCGTGCTATTGAGGACTGTTCCTTTTAACAAGCCGCATAAGATTCGTGTCGTATACATTGGCGACAATGAATTAACCATGTCGGCTGGAAATATTAAGCGGAACAGGAACCACATCCGCGGAATGCATGCGTGTTTGCTTGCAACGTTATGTGAGTATGTGTCAGGACTGAGTTTGTTACTTCATTTTTCACCGAAAGAGTACAGGATCATTCTTAAAAATATTCACATGACGTATCACTACCAGGCTAAGACAGCGGTGTCAGTAAAATTCAAAATAAGCAGAGAAAAAATTGAGCGGGAAATATTAGATCCCCTTAAATCTAGAGAAGCGGTCTTTAAGGAATTTCCAGTCGAAGTGTATGATTCAGAGAACAACCACATTTGCACAGGCCTTATTAACTGGCAGATCAAAGCCTGGAAAGATGTAAAAATGAAAGTGTAAAAAGTGACGGTATGATAATTTCAGAAAACCAACTCAAGTGGCTAATGCGTTTCTATCCACCAATGCTGTTCCAGCGTATTTGGGTGAAAAAGATCCATAAAGGTTTTACAGGAATTGAAATTAAAATTAACAAGAGTCTTTTTACAACTAATTTGGGAAGTTCGATTTTTGGAGGTACTATTTTTTCAGCAACAGATCCGTTTTATGCCTTATTATTCGGGCAGGTATTACAACGCAGGGGTTTTAAAATAACAGTATGGTTAAAAAGTGCACATATTGATTATATAAAACCCGGAAGAACAGATCTGCACTATGATATTGTGATAAA
>JAYSYG010000201.1:0-6086 GCA_043716685.1 Sphingobacteriaceae bacterium
TAAATTCTGGTAGTATCTGCGCAGGTGATTCATTTACACTTACTGTGAGTGGCGCAACATCTTATACCTGGGATGGAGGTTCGAACGCACCTCAACGCGTTGTAACACCAACGGTTACAACGGTTTATACTGTTACAGGAAACGATTCCGGATGTACCATTAATTTAACAGGTTCTGTTGTTGTAAATTCATTGCCAACAATATCGGTTAATTCTTCAACCATTTGCGTCGGATCCTCTGCAACACTCGTCTCAAGTGGCGCTTCCAGTTATACATGGAATATAGGCAGCAATTCCAATTCTATTGTTCCTTCTCCATCTGTAAGTACAACTTACACGATACAGGGTGCGTCCTCTTTTGGTTGTGTGAACTCGAACACTACACTTGTGACTGTAAATACAAATCCAACTGTAACCGCCAATTCAGCTACTTTGTGCCTTGGAGGCACGGCAACTCTTATAGCAATTGGAGCTGCAAGTTATACCTGGAACACAAACGCGTTTACTTCATCTATAGTTGTTACTCCCAGCGCAAGTATTGTTTATACAGTTACCGGATCTATTCTTGGTTGCCTAAGTAATAACACCGCAACTATTACTGTTAATTCTTTGCCTGCGGTGTCAGTAAATTCCAGTACCATTTGTATTGGAAATTCAGCCAGTCTAACCGCAACCGGAGCTTCTTCTTATACCTGGAGTACAGGGAGTAATTCCACGAGCATCATTACAAGTCCTACTATTAATACCAGCTACACAACAACAGGAACTTCTTCACTAGGTTGTATAAACACAGCAACAGCACAAATCGTTGTTAACAGTTTGCCAACTATTACAGTAAACTCCGCTACTATTTGTAATGGTTCAACTGCCACATTAACGGCAGGTGGTGCAAATAGCTACACCTGGAATACAACAAGTAACTCAGGTTCAATTACACCTTCTCCTTCTGTTACATTAATTTACACTGTGAATGGTTCCAATTCAGCAGGATGTGTTAACACATTAACCACCCAAATACTTGTAAACCCTAACCCAACAATTAGTGTAAATTCAGTAACGCTGTGCACCGGTGCCTCTGCTACCATCACTGCAACAGGAGCTTCAAGTTATACCTGGAACACAAGCGTGTTTACTTCATCGATAGTTGTTACTCCTAGCGCAAGTATTGTTTATACAGTTACTGGATCTACTCTTGGTTGCCTGAGTAATAGCACTGCAACTATTACAGTTAATTCTTTGCCTGCGGTATCAGTAAATTCAAGTGCCATTTGTATTGGAAATTCAGCCAGTCTAACCGCAACCGGAGCATCTTCGTATACCTGGAACACAGGAAGTAATTCCACGAGTATCACTGTGAGTCCAACTATTAATACCAGCTACACAGCTACGGGAACTTCTTCACTTGGTTGTATAAACACGGCAACCGTACAAATTGTTGTAAACAGTTTACCAACTATTACCGTAAACTCCGCTACTATTTGCAATGGATCAACTGCAACATTAACGGTAGGAGGCGCAACCAGCTATACCTGGAATACAACAAGTAACTCTGGGTCAATTACACCTTCTCCTTCTGTCACTTCAATTTACACTGTTAATGGCGCCAATTCAGCGGGTTGCATCAGCACCTTAACTACTCAAATACTTGTAAATCCTAATCCTACAATCAGTTTAAATTCGCCAACCTTATGTGCTGGCAATACGACTACGTTAACCGCCGGAGGCGCATCCAGTTATACCTGGAGCAGCGGACCAACTACTTCATCTGTTGTAGTGACACCAACTGCAACCATAGGGTACACCGTATACGGATCCAGTCTTGGCTGCATTACAAGCAATACAAATTTAATAACCGTTAACCCACTTCCAACAGTGGTATCATCTCCACAAAGTATTTGTACAGGTGGAACAGGAACGCTGATCGCTAGCGGAGCTTCTTCCTATTCATGGAATACTGGCAGCAATAGCAATAGCATTACAGCTAGTCCCGCAACAAGTATTAATTATACCATAACCGGAACCTCTTCATTAGGATGCACAAATTCTACAACAACATCTATTATTGTATCCTCTTCGCCAAGTATCACGGTTAACCCCGCAACTATTTGTGCAGGTAGTTCTACCATTATTACCGCGTCAGGTATCTCAACTTACACGTGGAATACCAGCGCAAATACATCAAGTATTAATGTTGCGCCATTAAGCACAACTGTTTATACAGTAACTGGTAATGCTCCGGGTTGTTCAGTTATTGCTTCAAATACGGTGGCGGTAATAGTTAATCCTTTACCAATCCTAACTGTTAACTCTGCAACCATCTGCTTTGGAAGCTCTGCAATCCTTATTTCAGGCGGTGCAAACACCTATACATGGAGTACTAATATGACCGGATCTTCAATTACAGTTATTCCTGCATCTACAACAGTATTTGTGGTTCTTGGGACTTTAAATGGATGTATCAGTTCAAATACTGCAACGGTAACGGTAAGCCCATTGCCGGCTCTAACGATTAACTCTGCAACCATCTGCCTTGGAAACACTGCTATGCTTACGGCGAATGGAGCAAATACCTACAGCTGGAACGTTGGACCAACCACACAAACGATCACAGTTAATCCTGTTACAAACACCGTTTATATTGTAAGCGGTAGCTCGGCACAGGGGTGTATTAATTCAGCTACAGCTTTGGTAACGGTACTTTCTTTACCTTCTCTTACGTTCTCATTGAACAACCTGGTAGTATGCCGGAACGATGGGCCAATAGCTCTCGCAGCACAACCAGCCGGTGGAATATATACAGGAAGCGGGATTAGCGGTAACACTTTTAATCCTTTCTCTTCCGGTACGGGAACTTTTTTTGTGACTTACACCTATACAGATCTGAATTCGTGTTCCAACTCAGTAAGTAAAACATTTACTGTTGGCGCTTGCACCGGAATAGAAGAAGTATCGAAAAATAACAGAGTTACCGCCTGGCCAAATCCAGTGAAAAGTGAACTAAACCTCTCACTGGAAAATATTTCTGATAATTGTAAAGTAGAAGTTTTTAACCTGAGCGGAGATAAATTGTATACGGCTATACCAGAAGAAAACATTACTACAATTGAAATGAAGAATTATCCGAAAGGCCTGTATGTGGTCAAGATTACCAGCAATGGCAACTGTTCTGTACTTAAAATCATTAAAGAGTAGGCTTCTGCCGTATTTTATTGGATTTTGTCTCTATAAATAATGATTATCTTTGTACCCTAAAAAAAGGTGATTATTTATGCAAAAGACTCTAAAAGCATTAGGCTTAAAAGAAATAAACGATGGGTGTTCAACAGGTCAAAATTGGTTTTCAGGCGGAAGTACACTAGACTCCTACAGTCCAGTAGACGGTAAACTCATCGCGAAGGTTAAAACTGCTACACAGGAAGATTATCAGAAAGTGGTAAAAACGGCTTCGGAAGCGTTTAAAACCTGGAGAACTATGCCGGCACCAAAACGTGGCGAAATTGTACGCCAGTTCGGAGACAAGCTGCGCGCAAAAAAGGCAGATCTCGGAAAACTCGTTTCGTATGAGATGGGAAAATCGCTTCAGGAAGGCCTGGGAGAAGTGCAGGAGATGATAGACATTTGTGATTTTGCAGTGGGCCAGGCCCGCATGTTATATGGCACACAGTTTCACAGTGAACGTCCGAAGCACCGTATGATGGAGCAATGGCATCCGTTGGGTATTGTGGGAATTATTTCCGCCTTTAATTTCCCTGTAGCGGTGTGGAGCTGGAATACAGCGCTGGCATGGATCTGCGGAGATGTATGTATCTGGAAGCCTTCTGAGAAAACGCCTTTGTGTTCCATTGCCTGCCAGAATATCTGGAACGAAGTGGCCAAAGAAAATAATTTACCGGAAGGCATATCCTGCATCATTAATGGCGACCACAGCATTGGTTCCATGATGACCGAAGACACGCGTGTACCACTTGTTTCCGCAACAGGTTCAACACGCATGGGAAAAATTGTCGGCACAAAAGTAGCAGAACGTTTTGGAAAAAGTATTTTAGAGTTAGGTGGAAACAATGCCATTATCATTACTGAAAATGCAGATCTTCATATGACCATTGTAGGCGCGGTTTTCGGTGCAGTAGGAACAGCAGGTCAGCGCTGCACGTCAACACGCCGTTTGATCATTCACGAAAATATATACGATAAGCTAAAAGCCAATCTTGTAAAGGCATACGGACAATTAAAGATCGGCGATCCGTTAGATGAAAAAAACCATGTTGGACCATTGATCGACAAAGACGCAGTAAAAAATTATCAAAGCGCTTTAGAGAGTATTATTTCAGAAGGTGGAAAAATTATTGTGGAAGGCGGAGTGCTTGAAGGGAAAGGCTATGAGAGCGGTTGTTATGTAAAACCGGCTATTGCAGAAGCAAAAAACGATATGGCGATTGTGCAGCATGAGACATTTGCACCGATATTATACTTAATAAAATATAAAACACTTGATGAAGCGATTGCTCATCAAAATGGCGTTCCACAAGGTCTTTCCAGTGCGATCATGACTACCAATATGCGCGAAGCAGAATTATTCTTAAGTGCAACAGGAAGCGATTGCGGTATTGCTAACGTAAATATTGGCACCAGTGGCGCGGAAATTGGAGGAGCATTTGGCGGCGAAAAAGAAACAGGCGGTGGTCGCGAAAGTGGCTCTGATGCCTGGAAAGCTTATATGCGCAGGCAAACAAATACATTGAACTGGGGCGATACCTTGCCGCTGGCTCAAGGAATTAAGTTTGATCTAGGATAATGTTCCCTTTAATAATTATTAAAAGGTCTGGATAAAATTTTATTCAGGCCTTTTATTTTTTCTGCTTATTACTATTGGAAATTTTTAATTGAATGATATTCTCCACTTCGAGTTTGCCCTCTATGCGATTAAGATCATAAAAATATGCCTCGCCAATTTTTATTCCTGTGAAAATTCCGATCCTCCCTACAGAGATCATAGACACGGAAGCGGGTCCCACATATTTCCGTAGACCAACATAATAATCTTTTTTCTTGTTTATCGAAACAGCGAATACTCCTTTTTGATCCTTTATTTTCAATTTCAATTGATCCCCTACCTTCACCGGAATTCTATAATACATAAGGTTATTTACCGGTCCCATTAATTTTCCATTTACTTCCAGATCCAGATCAATTTGTGTTGCCACAAAATTATCTTTCTCATATCTTAATATGTATAAAAAAATTGAATCCCTTTCTTTGTAAAAATCGTTCATTTCGTCCGAATAATATAACCTACCTCTCAGGTAACCTGAGTTTCCTTTTGTACCATAGCCTCCACCCATGTGGTATTCATCAAGTTTAATAATATTCCCGTCATTTTCGTATGCAAATATTTTTAGTTTTTTGTGAATGGAGTCCCATTCGCAGGAAGAATTTTCCTTCATATTAAATGCACCCAGCAATTGCATGTGCGGAGCTACAGAATCAAGCTGAGAAAGAATATAAATCTGATCGATCTCTTTGGAAGGTTTGGTATGATAATTTGTCTTTGAAACAAAGTGAATGGACGAACACTGGTTTAAAAATATTAAAACGAGAATTAGTAAAAATAAATTGTTAGATCTTTTCTTCGTCAACAAAACCTATGAGAGATAAATGTAAGAAATCGAAATTACTTCACAAGTTCCTCGGCCTCCTTAAAAGGATTTCTTGGAATCCATTCGCCTGGCTGGAGGAAAGAAATAAAAGGTTTTTGAATGATGCGCGAGATCGTATTCTGCGGCTTGATATAACAGATCAGGTTCTCGGGTTTAGCTCCAACAGTTGTTTTAATTTCGGCAGCGGTGCGCCCAAGATTAATTTTTGTACGCTTATGTTTTATGCCTTCGCCAATCATGCTATAAAGAATATTCTGGTAAAGGTCAAACTGGTTATTTAAGGAATAGTCGAAGCCAATATAATGTGCTTCCAATGATCCGTCCTCCATTATAAAACTGCTCCCAAAAGCGATCAACTTATTTTCATTAAAAAAACCGTTTACCGTAAAACGCGTCGGATAAATTCTTTTTACACTGCTGAAATACTCTT
>JAYSYG010000202.1:0-1935 GCA_043716685.1 Sphingobacteriaceae bacterium
GTAAAATAATTTTTTTTGTGAAGCCATCCGATTTCAGTAAGATAATGCAATGGCCCAAGGATACCGTATGAAAAAAGAAACAGTTCAAAAGGAATGAAAAAGGAAACGAGGCAGGCAAAAAGTATTAAACCTGTATTGAGATGATGTATAGTATTCGGTTTCATTTTTTCCTGGCGCTAAGGGGTTTTGGTTTTAAATAGTCCTGCATAAAATCGTTAAACTTTTTAGTCTTGTAACTATCTGTTGCAATATAAGCCAAAATAGGTTTGATATGCTCTGGTGACTGATAAAAATTTAATACGTCAATGGGATTCATCTGTTCATCCAGCATCGAAAGTGAAGGGAAGGCCAGCCGGTTTCCGGTGAGCTTTAAGCAGAGGGTATGGAGAGGAAAATTATTAATGAGGGTGTTATAATATTTTTCGTTTTTAAAAAGAATGGTATCGGTTGAAGTGGCCTGAAAGTTAACCAGGTAAAAGTTTTTATTAATATAGGAGGCAATACTTGTGTCTACAAAAGTGGTTGCATTCATAACCTTACAGGTATTGCAGAACTCAGCATTAAAGGTAACAAGCACTTTTTTCGGTTTCTTTTTCTGTAGTTTTTCCACCTCCTGGATGGAGTATACTGTTACCGGCGTTTTGGGAAATATGGTATCCTGGAAGGTGTTTGTAAAGTGTTTGTTAAACTCATCAAAACCAGAAGTCTGCCATGCATTTTCAACCATAAACACCAGGATAGGCTCAATTTTTTTATCTTCAAGAAACCCCTGTGTAAGTAAATTGTAATCGTAATTATTTGTTACAAATAGGGTGGAAGGGTAGCTCAGCTTTTTACCCAGGAACTTTACAGCCAGCTCATGCGGGGTTTTCGGCTGGCTTGAAAGAGGTTTATAGATCTTACCATTATACTCGATCGTATCTTTTGTTTCAGCATTAAATTTTACAGGATAAAAATGCGTGTTGATATAACTTGCGAGACCGACGTTAGAATAGGTAGTCTTCATCATGTGTTTACACCAGCCACACCAATCCGTATAAATATCAATAAGAAAAGGTTTTTTTACAGTCTTGTTTTTTTCCTGTGCCTCCTTCAGTGAAAGCCAGGTAACGAGTCCGTCTTCATTTTGGGCCGGTAAAAAGGTAGAAGCAAAAAAGAATATAAAAAATAAAAGTGCTTTATTTAACATGGCGTGATAGCTTTACGAATGTCTGATTTTTTGTATAAATTTAAAAACTTATTGTCATGATAAAAAATTTACTCTTTATCAGCTTAACATTCTTTAATCTTTACGCGTTTGCACAGAATTTTGTTGCAACCTATGGTTTTGCAGATGTTACAACTACTACCGGAACTCTTGATCCCAGTGCATCTCCCACGGTCACAGGTTTAACATTTGGCTCATTTTCTTCATCTGGAACCTCTTCCAATCCCAGCGCATCAGGGCGTTTTTCATTTACAAACTGGCCTTCAGGAGGAGTAAATGGTACAGATAATTATTCAAATTTTACAGGGGTGCTTTCTCCCACTGTATATTATGAAGTAACACTGGCAGCTGTTCCGGGACACACCCTAAGCATAAACACCGTAACATTTTCAATGAGACGCTCGGGCACAGGAGTAAGAAATTACTGTGTAAGGTCTGACCTTGATAACTACACAAACAATCTTGCAGCAAGCACTGGCACCAATACAAGGCTCTCTGTTATTCCCGGGGATGTGTTTTTCTGGAATTACGATTCGGTGTCTACATCCACTGACCAGAAAGGAAGTGTGGTGGCTGCTGTGAGCCAGTTCAGTGCTATAACCGGTTCGGTAACCTTTCGGTTTTATGCTTGGAACGCAGAATCTTCGGGCGGAAGTTTTGGAATTGATAACGTTTCTTTTATTGGATCTGTAAAGGATACGACGCTGTTAAACCTTGCAGGGCTGGTA
>JAYSYG010000203.1:0-1931 GCA_043716685.1 Sphingobacteriaceae bacterium
GAAATTATGATGTTGATAATGTTGAATTTCAGACCCAGAATTCCCATTATACCAAGGATCCACAACCAGCTGATGAACATGGGAAGAAAGTTAATGATGGCAAGTTCGATTCTTCCATGGGACAGAAGCATAAACCCAAAAACCAATAATGCAGTGATGAGGAGAATGAGGTTAAAGTCTGAACTGATGATAGCTATAAACTGATTGGTCATGTATTGTTTATCAAAAACCAATACATCTTTATCGTCTTTAAAAGCTTCGTAAATTTTTTGTTTAGATCCCGCTTCGGATTTAACAAGATTTACGATTGTTGTAAGATCTTTGGTCTCGCTTATCCAGTCATTGGCAATAAGCTTTTTAAGGCTATCCAGCTGCGAAAGGGGAACCACTTCAAAATTCTTATTCAGGAGCGCGTAAAATTCCGTAAATGCATCTTCCCTGAATTTGTATTCTTTGCTGTAACGTTGCAAATTGGTTTTTAAGGAATCTCTTTTCTCTTTTGTCCAGAATGTGTTCCAGCGTGTTATCCTCAGTTTTTGCAGTGAATCGGAAATAAGCAGTGCACTTATAGAAGAGTATTTTCCAACACTGCTTGTTTCTTTTAAATGCTGAAGTTTCGCCGATGCACGTTCATTCGCTTTCAAAGTTGCGTTTAAATCTTTACCCTTTGTAATGACGTATACAGATTTTAATGAATACTTATTGATGCGTTCAATGTTTTCCTGGGCCCTGGTTAATTCTTCAGACTGGTAATTCATTTTCATCATGTCACTTTCGAAGTCTACATTTCTTGCCGTAAAGGCAAAAACAAGTGTAAGAATGAAAGCAAGTATGACAATGGATTTATTTTTGTCAAGGGGGTAAGACAGGGCTTTGTCAAGAATAGATTTTTTTTCAGTGTGTATTTCCTCCAAAGCTGTCTGAGACTCTGGTGAGTTTTTATCTTTCAGTAGATGCGGTAAAACGATAATAGAAAAGAGTACCGCTCCTATAAGACTGAACCCCGCAAACATTCCAAAATCATGAAGCGCCTGCGATTCAGCAAATTGTAAACTTAAGAAGGCACCTACAGTTGTTGTGCAGCCTATAAGCATTGGCAGGGTAAGATCTTCTATGACTTTTTTTACCGAGCGTTCGTGTTTATAATGCGTGAAAAAATGAAGAGAATAATTAATGGCGATGCCAAGTACAATAGAGCCGGCTCCTAATGCAATGGCAGAGATCTCTCCCTTTATAAAGTACAAGAGTGTGAGAGAAAACAATCCTCCAAAGGCTACCGGCAAGAGTATGTAAAAAATAACCAGTATCCGTCTGAAGAAAAGAAAAAGCAAAAGCATGATCACCCCCAATGCAACAAGAGAAGTAAACATACTGTCCTGTTTAATCTGCGTTGAATTTCCAACCGACACCGGCGCCGCGCCATAATATTCAATTACAACCTTTCCCTGGAACTCATCAGCGAGAGTTTTTTTAATTCCATCTAAAGAGTGTATAAACTGTTTGTTCTTCTCTGTTTCACTTGGGTTTACCGAAGGGGTTATAAATAGCAGGAGATTTTTTTTGTCTTTTGTTTGAATATACCCTTCATTCACCTCGAAATTTTCATCGAACTGAAGACTCTGGATTTTCTTCAGGGCGAGGGGAGTTAAATTCAGGGGATCACGTTTAATATAACGCCCCAGGATAATGCCGGAAGGCGAGAGAAGTGTACGGTAATCTGTTTTCAAAGTACTCTTAATGCTATCAACGCCTAAAAGTCCTTCTATTTTTAAATAATCTTTTTCTTCTAAAAAAATTGGCAGGTTATTGTAAAAGGTGCCGTAGGTCTGCCTCATCAGCTCATCAGACACTTTGTAATTTAATTCCCTGATATATTCTTTGTGCGTTTTTTGCAAGGTATCTGCAAGTTTGTCGGCGCAGGCCATTAGATC
>JAYSYG010000204.1:0-6064 GCA_043716685.1 Sphingobacteriaceae bacterium
ATATGGAAAACGAAAACATTGAAAAAATAGTAAATGGGCAAAGATTATTTTTTGACCAGGGTAAAACGAGATCCTATATTTTTCGTATTGAACAGCTATCCAACTTAAAAGCTGTCATAAAAAAATATGAACCCGAAATTTTAGCGGCTTTACATGCGGATATGCACAAACCAAATTTTGAAGCGTTTATCAGTGAGATCGGAATTCTTTACGAAGAAATTGAAGTTGTACTGGATCATTTAAAAGAATGGATGAAGCCCGAAAGTGTCAGCACGCCTTTGGCACTCCAACCTTCTACAAGTAAAATATATCACGATCCTTTAGGTGTAGTTTTAATAATTGGTCCCTGGAATTACCCTTTTCAATTATTAATAGCTCCTTTAATTGGGGCTATTGCCGGAGGAAATTGTAGTATAATAAAGCCATCTGATAATACGAGACACACGGCGCAAATAATTGAAAAAATAATTACCGAAACCTTTGATAAGGAATATATCGCAGTTATTCAGGGAGCAGGTTCTATTGTTGGCCCTCAATTAATTGAAAAGTACCGTTTTGATCACATCTTTTTTACCGGAAGTGCAAATGTCGGTAAACAGATTATGCGCATGGCCTCTGAACATCTTAGTCCCGTTACATTAGAGCTTGGCGGAAAAAGTCCGGCAATAGTTGATAAAGAAGTGGATATAGATGTGGCTGCAAAACGGTTAATCTGGGCTAAATGCTTTAATGCGGGCCAAACCTGCGTTGCGCCTGACTATCTTCTTATTCACCACTCGATCAAAGAGGAGTTTGTAACTAAAATGATACACTATCTCAAAGAATTTTTTGGAGATACGTCTTTAATGAGTGAACATCTAACACACATTGTAAATGCAAAACGCTTTAATATCTTAACTTCCTATTTAACCAACGTTCATATTATTCATGGCGGTAATTTTAATCCAGAAACATTGTGTATTGAACCCACTCTGGTAGATAATATTCCCGCAGGGCATCCAATTATGCAGGATGAAATATTTGGCCCGATATTACCAATTTTTACATTCAACACTATTGAGGAGATCGTTCCAATTATTAGAAAACACCGCTATCCTTTGGCCTGTTATCTTTTTACGACCAATAAAACCACCGAAGAGTTTGTAATTGAAACCATTGAATTTGGAGGAGGCTGTATTAACAATGCCTTGATGCATTTGGCTAATCCCGAACTTCCTTTTGGTGGCGTGGGCTTTAGTGGTATTGGTAACTACCACGGAAAAAATAGTTTTGAAGCCTTTACACATAAAAAGTCAGTCCTAAAAACAAAATTCTTTTTTGATCCGCCATTAAGATATCCTCCTTATACTGCATCAAAAGACAAATGGGCACATTATTTTTTTAAGTAATACCGTTTCCAAATGCTAAGTAAAGTTTTTGTAACCTGTTTATTAATTAGTAATGCATACCAAATGACTCCTCGAACAATTGAAAAAAGTAATCCCTACAAAAAATCTAATATTTTTAATAGTGGTGATTACAAATTACTCCTCGATCGCATAGAATCTTTATCTGATTCATCGCCGCGGCAGTGGGGTACTATGACGTTGCCTGAGATGCTTGAGCATTGCAGTATTCAATTAAAAATGGCTTTATTCGAAATTCAGGGAACAAAAAAAAAGGTTTATTTTTTTTAAGAACTTCATTCGGTAGATGGATGGGATTGTACGGCCCGCGTTGGCAAAAGGGATCAATTACGCCTACGCAAATGAATATTAAAATGCAATCCCTGGAGATTAAATACTTTAAAGAGGAACAAATGCAATTACTCAACTATTTGAAAATAATACTTACCAAGGATAATTTTCAGGAACACCCTATATTTGGAAAACTCAACAAAAAAGACTGGGGACGTTTGATTTGGAAACACCTCGATCATCATTTAAGACAATTTAATGTTTAATTAATAAAATTACTAGATGGAAAACATCAGGAATTATTTTAACGCAGAAAAACAAGAAAGTATTTTGTTTGTTTTAGTAGGGATTACAGCGATAGCTTTTGCTCTCTACTTTTTGTTCTTTCAAAAAGAAAGTTTATACAAGGGCATGGCGTATCCTTTAATTGCCGTAGCGCTTTTACAAATTTTAGTCGGAGGTTCAGTCTGGATCAGAAGTCCAAAAGATCTTGAGCGCGTTGAGCAATTTGTACGATCCTCATCTGAACAAATCGAAAAAGCAGAAATACCAAGGATGAAAGTGGTAATGAAAAATTTTATTGTTTACCGTTACGTTGAAATAGGATTGTTGATCTTTGGTTTATTAGCCATGTTTTACTTTGGGAACAATTTATTCTTAAAGGGTATTGGCATTGGTTTATTCAGTCAGTCGGCATTAATGCTAAGTCTTGATTTTTTTGCAGAAAGACGAGGTGCTGACTACATTGCACTACTCACTAATACGTAACCCTCCATTTCATACCGAATGAAAAAATGATTTAGTCCAATTATTTTTCATCCGGACCTCCGATCTATCGGAGCCATCCAAGATTTACGCTTAGTCCGTTGGACGAAAACTCAAATCAAGATGGTATTAGATCATATTTGATGGACATCTCTAATTTATACTTTGTCATCAGGATAATGTAATTTTTTTATATCAACCTTCTACAGACGAGTATATCAACTCTTATTTTAAATACGTCAACAAGTCTTTGGGCGAGCTCATCACTTCTAATTTGAGTTTCTTTTTCAGATGGTTTGTGATTGTAGCATTGCCGCTAACAAGGAAAGTGGTTGTTGAGGGTAAATCCAAATTTTTCTTAATATCCGAAAAAAGGTCCTGCAGATTCTGAGACACAGTAAAAAAGGTGAGAAAAAAATGAGGCTTCGTCTCTTTAATGGCAGACATTATATTTTCGTATGGAACATCCTGACCGAGATAAATAGTTTCATAACCTCTGGCCCTTATCATGTAATTGGCAAACAGCAGACTGATGTCGTGAGACTCCATTGGTAATAAGGATAATAAAAATAGTTTATTCTTTTTCTTTCCCATTGGCAACCCATCGGTAGCTGCCATTAATTTACGTTTAATCAGGCAGGATGCGAAGTGTTCCTGGGCCGGATTAACTTCATTGGTTGTCCACATATAACCAATTTTATTAAGAAGTGGGTAAAAGACGTTGATCATGGCATCAAATAAACCAAAACGCGTAACGGATGCTGAATAGGATTTTTCGAACGCATGCTCATCGTATTTGAGCATAGCAGCCAAAAGATCGTTTATAAAAGCATTACAGATAATATTCTCCTCTGTACCCGAATGACTCTCCACTACTTTTTGAAAAATTTCTTTCTCACTCAGCGCTGATATCTGGGAAATTTTATGCCCCAGGGATATAAGCGTAGATATATTTAAAAGCTTTTTTAATTGTTCATCGTTATACCGTCGGTAATTAGTGGAAGTTCTGTCAGGAGTTATTAAATTATACCTCTTTTCCCAAATGCGTATCGTATGGGCTTTTATTCCAGTCAACTGAGCTAATTCTGCTATCTGATAAGATCTCATACGTATATCTGACTGTGAATTTAAATAAATAATTTTACTTACTGTTTATAAGATTTCCCAGGTGTGATCACTCAGAAGTTTTACAGAATTAACAAACTCCAGTTCATGACGTTTTGACCTCCCCCACTCGTCAGGACCTATCATCATTAATTTATAACTATTCTCTTTCTTGTACAAATGGTAAACCTGTCCTATAAAAGGTTCGAAGGCTAGTGCTGCCGAATAGATGATCTTACTGATCTCCACACGTTTTTGAATAGCGTTCGCCTGGCTGGCAAGCAATTCTAACTGCTTCTGTATCTGTAATAACTGCATGGTAGTTTGCTCTTCCATTGCAGAAAGTGCGCGCGATTTTAATTTTCCAACATCTTCAGGCTTTACCAAACTGCTCCCGAGTGTATGAGGGTAAGCAATCAGGCCTGGATGTTCAGTTGTTTTATCTCTATCTATCGGGTTAATCACGCGTATCCGGTTTTCAAATTTATAGCATTAAAAAATTCTTTTCTTAGAGCTTCATCTTTAAATTTACCGCCGTAAAAGGAAGTTATAGTTGATGAACCGGTATCTTTAATTCCTCTTGACGCCACACACAAATGTTTAGCATCCATTAGTATAGCCACGTCCTCGGTTTGTAACTGCTCCTGTAGATCCTTTGCAATTTGCATGGTGAGTCTTTCCTGCACTTGTGGTCGTTTAGCAAAATAATTGACAATTCTATTAAGCTTTGATAAGCCGATTACTTTGCCAGAAGAAATATAGGCTATATGGGCTTTTCCAAAGATGGGTACAAAATGATGCTCACAATTGCTGTAAAACGTAATGTCTTTTTCTACAAGCATTTGGTTATAAGAGTACTTATTATCAAACAAGGTAATCCCCGGTTTATTTAAAGGATTGAGTCCGCTGAATAATTCTTTAATGTACATGGTTGCAACACGGTGTGGTGTTTCCGCTAAACTATCATCAGAAAGATCAAGACCCATTGTTTCCATAATTTCTGTAAAATGATATTCGATCTTTTTAATTTTTTCGTCATCGGTTTGCTCAAAGGCATCAAGTTTCATTGGTGTATCCACAGGAGGATCCAAATCCATTTTAAGGATTTCGATGGGAAATAAAGGTTCATTTTGTTTCATAAGATTTTTTTAGGGCGACAAATATGACTATACATTCTTTTGGTTTTAAATTAACCGCAACGTGTGCTTAAAATAAGAACGACAGAGCAGGTAAAATTTTTCACGGTTAGATACTCGAATTCTTTGATTAAGAATCTTACTGGCCGGTGTATCTTTGATTTTTTCAAACAAACTTCTGTAGTAAATGTATGCTACATATACACCAAAACGCGCGCCTTTTGGTAAACGTTTTATTCCAACAAGGGCTTCTTCAAAATCGAGTTCAATCTCACCCTCAATTTTCTTTTTAGCTTCCAGCGCAAAATCTTCCAGTTCAATTCCTGGAAAATAGACTCTTTCTAAAGATTGATAATCACTTTTAATGTCCCGTAAAAAATTTACTTTTTGAAAAGCCGAACCCAATCGCATAGCAAACGGTTTTAATAACTCGTAATTCCCAGTATTACCCTCTGTAAATACACGCAGGCACATAAGGCCCACCACTTCTGCAGAACCGTAAATGTACTGGCTGTATGAATCTTTACTGTGCGTGTTAACCGACAGATCCATCTCCATACTCTTAAGAAATCCCTCCACAAGTTCTAAGTCTATATTGTAGGCATGTACAACTTTTTGAAAACTGTTTAATATTGGATTCAGGCTGATTTTCCGATCAATAGCCTTATAGGTTTCTTCCTTAAATTCCCGTAATAAAAGTTCTTTGTCGTAGCCATGAAATGAATCCACAATTTCGTCGGCAAACCTTACAAATCCATAAATGTTATAAATCTGTTCATGAAATTTTTTGTCAAGGCAATATATACCAAGTGAAAAACTAGTACTGTAGGTTTTAGTTGTAATAACACTCACCTTGCACGATATGTTATCAAATAACTCTTTCACGATTTAATTTTTCTACCTTAGAGTTTAAATAGTTAGTTACTTCATTTGCCACTATTTTACCGGAAATAATAGCGGGGGGTACTCCTGGTCCCGGAACAGTTAGTTGACCTGTATAAAAAAGATTTTCGATCTTTTTATTTCTTACAGACGGTTTAAAAACAGCCGTTTGCATTAAGGTGTTGGCCAGGCCATAAGCATTTCCCTTAAACGCATTGTAGTCCGTCATAAAATCACTCAAACAATAATTTTTCTTAAAAACGATGTGCTCCTTAATAGAGTCTTTGCAGTGTTTTTCAATCCTTTGGATCACTTTTAAAAAATAGTCCTCATGTAACTCTTTTTTATCGTGCAAACCGGAGGCAAGGGGAATAAGTATAAAAAGATTTTCCATTCCCTCCGGAGCAACGCTGAGATCCGTTTTAGTCGGACAACAGACATAAAACAAAGGGTCATCCGGCCATTGCGGTGTGTCGTATATCTGTGAGGCATGTTTATTAA
>JAYSYG010000205.1:0-1923 GCA_043716685.1 Sphingobacteriaceae bacterium
TTAGAAGCAGAATGAAAACCCGGCACATTAATAGTTTTACAGGATCGATGGACGTTAGTGCCGGATATGAGTTAAATGAAACCAGGATTTCATACGTGAAACAGTTCCTTAATTATATGTCAACCATCTGGACTAGCCTTTCAAACCTTGGGGTTAAAGAGGGACAAAAACCATCGGAAATCAAAAGGATCAGGCTCACGAACGTTGCAGCTATTTTTGGTTTGATACTATCTATAATAGAATTGCCCGTTTATATTTATTTAGGAGCATTTACTTCGACTGTTTCAATAACCATTACCAGTATTTTTATGACCGGAATTCTTATTTTAAACTGGTATTCATATTATAATACTGCAAAGGCTTTTCTTTTTATCATTGTTGACCTTCTGCTAATTTATTCAACGGGATATATGGGTAAGGACGCTGGTATTTATCTTTATTTCTTTTCCATTATTATTTTACCTTTTAATTTATTTGATCTTAGTGAAAAAACAAAACTAGCGTTTTTTACTTTACTTACGTTTGCATCGGTTTACATTGTTGAATTTTCAGATTTGGGAATCTTTTCAGACCCGACCATTACGCCGGAGATCAAACGCTTTGTTTATTTATCTTCCTTGCCAGGTTCATTTATTTGTGTCATTTTTTCTGTTTATTCATTGGTAAAAGAAAATTTATTTAGTGAAAGGCGTTTGGGTGAAAGTGAAAATTTATTTAAAGGTTTGTTAGACGCGGCCCCTGATTCAACCATAATTACGGATAATGAGGGTTACATTACTCTTTGCAATAAACAAGTAGAAACTATCTTTGGTTATGAAACAAATGAATTACTTGGAAAGCACATCAGCGTTCTGGTTCCTTCACATTTACATAGTAAAACACTTAAATATTTTAACACATTTAATACCGAAGCACAAAAAAGGGCTGGCGAAACTCCTTGCGATTTGTTTATTGCCAGAAAAGACGGCACAGAAGTGCCGGTCGATTTAAGTCGGAACTCATACCTCGACAAATCAGGCACCATGATGATTATGGTCATACGTGATATAACGGTGCGTAAAAAATACGAACAGGAACTCGTTCAGTTTTCGTACGTGGTATCGCACGATCTCAAAGCCCCATTAAGGGCCATTTTCAAGCTCTCCGAATGGATTGAAGAAGAGCTTGGGCCTGCAGTATCGGGCAATTTAAAAAATAACCTGCAATTTCTGAGAGGAAGGGTTTTCAGGTTGGAAGCCCTCATCAATGGTTTACTTGAGTATGCAAAAATTGGCAGGGCAAATATAAAAAAGGAAAAGGTGAATACGCAGGTGCTTATAAGCGAAGTAATTGAGATGTTGTCTCCACCTCCTAATATCACTATTAACGTTCAGCAAGACATGCCCATATTTGAAACTACAAAAATTTCTTTGGAGCAGGTGTTTTTTAATCTTCTTTCAAATGCCATAAAATATAATGATAAGGAAAAGGGAACAATTACTATTAGCGCGAAGGCCAAAAACAAATTCTATGAATTTTCGGTGGAAGATAATGGGATAGGGATAGATCCTATCTACCATGAAAAGATATTTGTGATTTTTCAAACGCTGGAAGCAAGAGATAAAGTAGAAGGAACTGGAATTGGACTGGCCATCCTTAAAAAAAGTGTGGAAGATATGGGAGGTAAAATACAGCTAAGCTCAGAGCTTGGAAAAGGAGCCAGGTTCACATTTACCTGGCCGCAAAATTAAAATTTAAATCAAATAATAACATAAAAACTCAAAACAATGTCAAAAATGCTAAACATACTCCTGGTCGAAGACGACGAAGTAGATATTATGAATGTTCAACGCGCATTCAAAAAAAATAACATAGGCAACCCGCTTTTTGTTGCGCGGAATGGCCTGGAAGCTTTACAAATGCTGCGCAATGAAACTGAGGATC
>JAYSYG010000206.1:0-1923 GCA_043716685.1 Sphingobacteriaceae bacterium
AATACAGCAGTTACATAAAAACTAAAACAATATTCGCAGGTTAACATATAGAAAAATTTTCGTTGAAGAATGTTTTTTCCTGTTGTGCTTTTTTTGACACAATACTCTCTTGGCTCCCTGAAAATTTCTTCGTGCGTTACTGTCCATGAAATAACGGCAACCGAAATTCCAAGAACAAAAAGCCATATGATCTGAGTATTAAGATCCATTCCGTTAATTTAATTGAAACTGCTTTCTGTTTTTATTTTCCATTGCCCTGTAGTCTGAAACTTTTAGCAACACTATCCATTGTATAAATTGTATCTGCACTAAAACTGAAAGTATCCAAAAATTCATTTGTGTCGTAAGGATTATAGACATTTTCCTCTTTGTTGATCTCTTTCATATTGCAGGAAGTAAGAATATGTACTACAAGGAAAATAATTATTACAAAGCATCTCTTCATCTATTCCGTTTTATATGTATTTTACTTGGCAAACAAATGCCACCTGAAATCGTACAATAATACGCTGGTACGGAGTTATCAAGGGTTATTCGGATCTTTATACAAATAATTATGTCGAAATTCACTGATTTAATAAACAGCGAACAACCCGTACTGGTTGATTTTTTCGCTGAATGGTGCGGGCCTTGCAAAACAATGGCACCTATCCTGAGCGAAGTTGCCTCGAAGCTGGATGGAAAGGCCAGGATCATAAAAGTGGATATTGATAAAAATCCTGGCGCAGCAAGTAAATACAATGTCCGTTCTGTACCAACACTCATTCTCTTTAAAAAGGGTGAGATCAAATGGCAACAATCCGGTGTTGTAACCGGTACACAATTACTTGGAGTTCTCCAGAAATTTATCTGACTTAGCTGAGTATTGAATTGCCCAAATTACCCCGTTTTACAAAAAGCGTGGCATTAAGGGGTTAAAAAAAGAATTGTTACCCTTATCAATGGGCTATAGCTATTCAGGCTATTGATTAATTTTCACAACTTCCTCTGGCACATAAATTTCTCATCATAAAATCGTATGAACGATCCTAAAGCGAAAAAATTTGTTTTTTCAAAAGGTCTTGATGATTATTTTGTTGGCATTTACAATACCTATAAATTCATTGGCCGTTTTTTCAGGGAAGCTTTTAAACGACCCTTTCATTTTAGTGAAATTATTAACCAGTGTTTTGAAATTGGCATAAGATCCCTTCCACTCATAACCTTAACTGGTTTTGTAACCGGAATCGTTTTCACAAAACAATCCCGTCCTTCACTTGAAACCTTCGGCGCAACATCCTGGCTTCCCTCGCTTATCTGCATTGCTCTTCTTCGTGCACTTGCATCTTTGGTTACAGCATTAATCTGTGCAGGAAAAGTAGGATCAGGTATCGGAGCTGAACTTGGTTCCATGCGTGTTACTGAACAAATCGATGCCATGGAAGTTTCCGCCATTAATCCCTTTAAATATTTAGTTGTCACACGCATAATTGCAAGTACCATCAGCGTTCCGATCTTAGCGCTGTATTGCGGGTTCGTTGGCCTTCTCGGATCATTTGTAAATATTAACGGACATGAGGCTACCAGCTTTTTCACTTTTTTTGAGAAAGGATTTGAGACCATCACTTTCCTTGACATTTTCACTTCCGTTGCAAAATCCATTTTCTTTGGCTTTACCATTGGGATGGTTGGGTGTTATAAAGGTTTTAATGCCTCCAGCGGAACAGTAGGCGTTGGAAAGGCTGCAAACCAGGCCGTGGTATTATCTATGTTCCTTGTATTTATTGAAGAAGTAGTAATTGTACAGGTGAGCAACTGGATCCGCTTATATTAATTTTATGCAAACGAACAACAGTAAAGATATTATTAATAAGGACGAAGCGGTTATTTCTATTCGCGGGCTTTTTAAATCGTTTGGATCGCTTGACGTTTTAAAAGGAGTTG
>JAYSYG010000207.1:0-1923 GCA_043716685.1 Sphingobacteriaceae bacterium
GGACCATTTTCCATTGTCGTATGTTGATTTAAAAATATCGAAGCCGCCCATTGAACCATGTCCCTGGCTGCTAAAATAAAGTGTGACACCGTCAGGGTGCATAAAAACACCTTCTTCACGGTATTTGGTATTGATATCGGGCCCTAAATTTTTTGAAAGCCCCCATTCCCCGTTTACATCCATATCGCTGTAATAGATGTCTTCTGCTCCAAAGCCTCCGTCTTTATTGCTCACAAAAAAAAGACGTTTTCCATCAAAACTTAAGCTAACTGTGGACTCGTGGTACTTGCTATTAATGTTTTTATTCATTCTGACAGGCTCTTCCCAATCAAGTCCAAAGAGGACACTTTCATACAAATCTCCGCCATCATAACCAATGTTCCGGTAAACGTAAAGCTTGTTCCCGTCAGGCGAAAGCCCGGCGGTTGCATCGTGATCTTCGGTATTTACATTTTTACTCAGCTGTTTCGCTACCTGCCACTTACCATCTTTTTTTTCAGAGCTGTATACATCTTCATAAAATCCATTATCGTTAAGGTCGCGTTTACCTCCCATCGAAATGGAGCGCCGCGCAGTGAAGAATATTGTTGTTTCATCGGTTGAAATGGAAGGGCCGTATTCTGGAAAAGGAGAATTTATATTTGCACCGAGATTATCTACAAATACGCGTTCAGGATTAGCGCTGAGTTTTTTGCCAAGTTCACATTCTGCAATTTTTTTCTTTATGTCCTCAATGTTGCCGGCATTTGCTTTTGCTTTCAGCATGAGAAAGTTCATAAAGGCATTATAGTGTTTTAATGCATCATCCCATTGGCTGTTGAGCTGATAGGTCCAGGCAAGCCAGAAAGGAACATCCGATTCAGCATTATTCTTAAAGGCATTTGCTGCTTCAAAATACTTTAAGGTTTCCTTGCTTATGGGATCTGAATTAAACCAGATAAAACCGAGCATGTAATTCACCTCAAAATTGTTTGGATTAAAGTGGTGTGCGTCGGTAAGCGGATTAAGTGCGTTTCTGAAAAACTCAAACCCGGCCTTACGATGGTCGTGATGGCTAATAGGCAGATACCTGTTCTCTGACAAGAAAGATCTTCTTTTGTCGTCAAACTCCTTTCGCCCCTGTGTATAAAAATCAGTTCCAATATCCAATTTACGCACAGCTTCTTTAAACTCTTCTTTTTTCCCCAGGAAATTTCCTTTTTCAAAAGCTACGCTTTGAGCATAGGAAGTTAAAAAGAACTGTAAGAGAAGGAAGCTATAACTAATTTTTTTCATCAGGATAAATTAAACATTAATCGGTGCAGGAGGCATTAATAAACGCTTTCGCGCCCGTAACGCCTAATTCCAGAGCCTTTCTCCAGTCAGAACAGCAGGCATCTTCTTCTCGCAATAATTGCCGGGCTATTCCACGATTGTAATAAGCCGGCCCGTTTTTAGGATCCAGCTCAATTGCCCTGGTTGAAAGATCCCTGGCCTTTTTATAGTCTTTGGTTTTTAAAGCAATGGAACATAAGTTGTTATAAGCGGATGAATTCTTTGGGTCCTGGCTGAGAACCTCTTCAAAGTCCGCCTGTGCCGATTTCATGTCGTTATTTTCAAAATGAGCGGCGCCACGGTTAATGAGGGCAATAAGATATTTAGGGTCTAGTTTTAATGCTTTGGTGTACGCTTCAATTGCTTTGGAATAACTCTTTATTACACGATATGCCGATCCCGCATTGTTATAAATGAGAGCAAAAGAACTATCTACGATCAGGGCTTTTTGGTAATCGGCTACAGCACCATCCAGGTCTCCCTTAGCGCGTTTGGCGCTTGCCCTGTCATTATAAGCAAAGGCATAATTGCGGTTAGACAAGATCGCAACAGAATAATAGCCAATTGCTTTCTCAAATTCACCGGCCTCAAAAGCCAAAACTCCCTTAT
>JAYSYG010000208.1:0-6049 GCA_043716685.1 Sphingobacteriaceae bacterium
TTGGTACCCTATTATACGGTGAATAAAGCAAGCCTGCCTATTGAAATGCTTTTAAAATTTAAAAAAAGAGAATTGTTTTAATGTTTGATCTTAAACATATAAAGCATAGGGATATAAATTTCATCAAATGGGACAAGGCTATCCTGGCATCCGAAATACCTACTGTTTTTGCACAATCTTATTTTCTTAACGCTACAAGTCCAGGCTGGGACGCCCTTGTTATAAATGATTATGAGACTGTTTTTCCACTCACCTGGAAAAGGAAGTGGGGTTATTCCTATTTGCCCCAACCGTATTTTACAGGACAATTGGGTGCGTTTGGTAAGGTAAATATGGAATCTGAAACTTTGTTTTATAAGTATATTATTAAAAAATACAGGTTGATAGAAATTGAGTTGAATGCCTCTAATCACCTGGAATCAAAATACAATCAACCTAAAAACACCTTTGTAATCGATTATAAAAACGGATTTAGTTTTAACCAAAACACAAAGCGAAATACTGCCAAAGCTATTGCTTCTGATATGACGGTTAAAGAAGTGGTGCCGCAAGAAATTGTAGCGCTTTCTGAAAAAGTATTAAATCCATTTTTAGCCGGAGACCTTAAATTGCCGGATAAAGAGATTGCACGTTTCAGAAATCTCCTGCATAATTGTATCTCCGCGGGTTCCATTCACACATTTAAAACGGTTGATAAGGAGAATACGGTTAAAGCCATTGGCCATTTTGTCTATAACAGTAAATATGTGGTGTTCTTAAAAGGAACAAATGTGGATAAAGCGGAGAATTCGGGCAGCATGCACTTGTTGATCAGTTGTGCAATAGAGTTTTTTGAAAAAAAATGCGATTGTTTTGATTTTGGCGGCGGTTCATTAAATGAGGGGCTTGCCGGGTTTTACAAAGGACTTGGAGGTTTACAACGCGATTATCATTTCCTGCGTATAAATAATTTGCCCTGGATTTTAAAAGTTCTTAAAAAGTAATTATGAAAGCCATCATCTCGCACGATATAGACCATATTACCGTTTGGGAACATTTGTTCAGGGATACTATCATCCCAAAATACCTGGCAAGAATGCATATTGAACTGTTTTCCGGAAAAATCTCCTCACGCGAATATACATTGCGCTGGTCTGATTTTTTCAAAAACAAATGGCAGAATATCGATGAACTCATCACATTCAATAATATAAACGCTATTCCTTCTTCTTTTTTTATTGCCGTAAATAAAGGTATCGGACTTAATTACTCCAATGAATCTGCGTTATTATGGATCGAGCAAATGAAGCTCAGGAACTGCGAACTCAGCCTTCATGGAATTGCATTTGATAGTCCTGGCCTGATCAAGGAAGAATTCGACCTTTTTAAATCACTTACAAAAAGTGAAAATTTCGGCATCCGGATGCACTATGTTCGCAATACCGAAAGTACGTATCAATTACTCTCACAGGCCGGATACCTCTACGACAGCACCGAACATGCCTTTAAAAATCCGTATAAAATAGGTGCCATGTGGGAATTCCCTTTCCAGATCATGGACGGATGGATCATTGAAAACTATAAAAAATGGCAGTCCCTGAACCTCACACAGGCAAAGGAAAATACAGTGCGTATGATCGATAAAGCATTTGAAAACAAACTCGATTATCTTGGTATTGATTTTCATGACCGGTATTTTTCACACGCCTTTAAAACCTGGCTCGACTGGTACATGTGGCTGGTAGAGTATTTAAAAAGCAATGGTATAGACTGCATTAATTTTAAAGGAGCCATCGCCGAGTTGGAAACCACAAGGACCTAACAATTATTTAATTTGCGAACCTTCACGTAATTGCTTTATTTTGACAGGTAAAAAAGAAATGTTCCAGGTAAAATTAGTAGTTATTGTATTCTTAAGTCTTTGTTTTTTGGGAACTTCTGCTCAAAAGAAAAAAGAAATTAAGAAATATGGCATCAGGACTGTAACAAGTACAAAAATACTTGGTACAAAAACTATAAAGGATGAAAAACTGAGCTATGATAAGAATGGGGAGTTAACCGAGGAGATTAAATACGGAGAGGAGGGCGATCTGTTATCAGTTACCCGTTATAAATATAATATAGATGGTGAGGTTACTGAAGAAACAGAATACGATGAAAAAAATGTACTGGTTGAAAAAAGGATCATGAGATACAATGCATTGTTGCAGAAAGTGGAGGAACTTGTGATGGATAAGGAAGGTAAACAAATTAAAAAATTCACTTACTCTTACGATGCTAAGGGACTGAGAACTGAAAAGAAAACCTATGATGCAAATAATGTATTAGTGAGTACGAAAAAAATTGTGTACGGATATAAATAACTAAAAACGCGATAATTAAATGACACACCTTTTAAGTCTTCTGCAGGTATCGGGAGAAACAATTTTAAGCGCTGCAGAATCCTTTGAAAAAATATCTTTCAGTTTGTTCTGGCGTTTCCTGATCGATTTTCTTTCCGTATTTATATTGGTGCGTGGTGTCTATTTTCATGTCTATAAACGGCGTGAATTGTTCTTTACGTTTTTTATTTTTAACCTGGTTATTTTCCTGATCTGTTTTTTATTAAATAAAGTAGGCTTAAGCATGGGTGCGGCTTTTGGACTTTTTGCCGTTTTTAGTATGCTTCGCTACCGTACAGAAGATATCAGTATCAAAGACATGTCGTATTTGTTTTTGGTTATTGCTATGGGTTTAATTAGCGCCGTTACTACCATCCAGGATTCAACAGGTCTTTATGAATATGTATTTCTTGTGCTTATAAATGCAGTTATCATTTTAATTGCGTATTTTTTGGAAAGCAAAACACTATTTAAACGTGAAGTAACACAAATTATTAATTACGATAATATGGATCTGATCCGAAAGCAGGACCAGGAACTGCTCATTGAGGATATTAAAAACCGTACCGGCATCAATGCACACAGGATCACCATCAGTAAAATTGATTTTCTAAAACCTTCCATACAGATAAAAGTGTATTACTTTGAAGAATAAACTATAAACTATAGACTATCAACTATCAACTCCCTCCAACCACTTTAAAACTTTCCCGTCCTTAGGACTCTTAACGGCCGATAGCATATCTACCAGGTAGCCATTCTCATCAATCATGTATTTCTGAAAATTCCAGTTTACCTTAGAATTCATTACGCCGTTTTGAGATTTGGATGTAAGCCATTTATAAACAGGATGCATTCCTTCCCCCTTTATCACGACCTTCTCCATCATTAAAAACGTAACTCCGTAATTACGTTCACAGAAAGATTTTATTTCGGAATTGTTGCCCGGGTCCTGCTTCCCAAAATCGTTCGAAGGAAAGCCGATGATCATAAAATTTTTGTCTTTGTAGGTATCACACAGTTCCTGCAATTCTTTGAACTGGGGTGTAAAGCCGCACTCACTCGCAGTATTTACAATAAGTATTTTTTTGCCTTTGAAAGAAGAAAAGTCTATCGCTTTTCCATCGATGCTGTTGGCCGAAAACTGGTGGATACTGCTGGTTGGCCTACCTTTAAAAAGTGTGGAGATATTCAAAAATTTTAGCATGTGTATTAAGATAAATTCTTTCAGAATGAATGCTTAAATTTAACCCAAATTTTTTGAAATTAGTTTATGAGTATCTGGAATGGTGAAATTACAACGCAGTTAATAAATGATTTAGGCAAAAACAGCCTGGGCGAGATTTTCGAAATTCACTTTACGGAAATTGGACCTGATTTTATGAAAGCTACAATGCCCGTAAATAATAAAACGAAACAGCCTTTTGGTCTTTTGCACGGAGGTGCTTCTGTAGCCCTTGCGGAAACGGTTGGAAGCGTGGCCAGTTGGTGCGCCGTAAACAGAGATCTCTTTATTGGAGTGGGAATAGAGATCAATGCTAACCATGTAAAATCTGTTACGGAAGGTCTGGTGACAGCTATCTGCACTCCGATAAAGATCGGAGGCAAGATTCATGTATGGGACATCAGGATTACTGATCAGGACGATGAGTTATGCTGTGCCTGTAGGTTTACCTGTATGATAGTTCCGAAAAGGAAGTAAAATCGCTGGTGATTGCTTATAAAAATAACCTTGCCATTTAAAAAATTACATTATTTTTGTTCCTGTTAAAATTTTAAATCAAATGACATTATCACACAAATTTATTGCTCTGGGCGCAACCGCTCTGATGTTAACCGCTTGTGGCGGTGGAAAAGAAAACGAAGCTTCAGGCGAGGGCGCAGACTCTGCAACTGTGGCACCAAAAGATACAACACCTGTAACAGTGGACGATACAACGAAATTTAAATTTGATTTTGCGATCGCTAACATTCCTTCTCCTGCCAATTCTATGCAGGAACTGGGCAAATGGGGTGTGCCGTATGACAATAGTATTTTAAACAACCCTAAAAATGCTTCAAAGTACACAACAGAATACCAGAGGAGCATTAACCTTGGGGTGTATAATATAGACATGGCCTATGCCATGGTAAGTGAGAAAGGTCCTGATGTATTGCAGTATATGAAAAATATCCTGATGATCAGCGATGCGCTTGGCCTTAAAGGTGCAGTAGACATGATGGTTGGTAAAAGAGCCGAGTCTAACCTGAACAGCAAGGATAGTCTTTTTAAGATCCTGGATGAGATTTTTGTAAAGAGCGATTCGTATTTAAGAACAAATGAGCGTGTGTATACTGCCGCAACTGTATTTGCGGGAAGCTGGCTGGAAAGCCTGTATTTAACCTGTAAGATCAACGAACAGGTAACAGATCCAAAACTAAAGGAAAAGGCCCGCACACACTTATGGGAACAGCGTTTGCACCTTGGCAACCTTATTAATTTATTGGCAGATTATAAGGATAAAAAAGAATGCGCTGAGCTTATTAAGGACCTTAAGCCTATTCACGAGGAGATCATGGCAATAAAACAACCTTCGGAAATGACAGATGAAAAATTTAAATCTATTTCTTCAAAAATAGTTGCATTAAGAAATAAACTGACCAATAATTAATTTGTCTGATTTTTGTTTGAGAGAAGGAGAGGTACCAAAGTATCTCTCCTTCTTTAATTTAACACCTTATCTACACCAATCCCAAATAAGGCAAAATCGTACTTAACAGGGTCTTTTGCATCCATTGTCCTTAGTACGGCAGTGATTTCTTCTACCGCCTGCCAGTCATTTTGTTTACGAGCCAGCAGCCCAAGTTTCCTGCTTACATTTCCAGTGTGTACGTCAAGAGGAAGACAAAGCTGTGCGGGCGAGATAGTTTTCCAGATCCCAAAATCGACACCCTTCTTATCCTGTCTCACCATCCATCTTAAAAACATGCACAACCGTTTTGCGCTCGATTTCTGAAGTGGGTTTGAAATGTGTTTTTCTGATCTTTTTAAATGGGTTGTTTCCAGGAATACATCTCTGAAATGTGTAATGTTATTTTTTAGACCAGGTGCATCGTACTGTGAGCCCCCCCTGAAAATCGCTTCCAATCCCTCATGATTCACATAAATGTTTTTAAGGGATTCTAAAAAGAATATGCAATCTTTTCCGTTAAAGGTGCGGTGAACAAATTTTTCAAAGGGCCTCTTCTCTTTTTTTGTATGGTTAACAATAAATTCGTGAGGAGAATGGTCCATCCAGGCCATAAGTTTCATCGCATTCGTGATGATCGATTTCCTGTTACCCCAGGCAATAGTTGCTGCAAGAAAACCCGCTATTTCCCTGTCTTCTTTTTTGGTAAAAAGATGGGGAATACTTATGGGATCATTCTCTATAAAAGATCTGTTATTATAGTGGTAATATTTTTCATCCAGAAATTCCTTTATGTTTTTAAGATCGGGCATGGTTTAAATGAATGTACTAAGCCAAAGGTAAACGCTTTGTTGTAAAAACAAAAACCCCATTCCTGCAAGAAATGGGGTTTCTATTATTAATATTAAGAATTACTTCGTCACGAGAATCTTCTGGTTTAGTTGTAGATTCTCTTTTTGTCCGGAAATAAAATAAATTCCTTTAGCCAGATCAGTTACAGAAACCTTGTAGTTATTAGTA
>JAYSYG010000209.1:0-1920 GCA_043716685.1 Sphingobacteriaceae bacterium
TAAGGAGCCATATAAAGTTTACCTCAAAGAACTAAAACGCTACCTGGAAAACTTCTGGTAATTTTTTTATCAAAAAACATACTAAATAGTATGTTTTAATTATATTTGCGGAACCTATGTACACATCACTTTTGTTTTTTCATTCTGTTACCCGCTGGCTCGTTTTAATCAGTCTTGTGTATTCCGTTTTCAGGGCGTTTAGGGGTTATGGTTTTGGGACACCATTTTTAAAAGCTGACAATTCCATAAGACACTGGACGGCGACTATTTCTCATATTCAGCTGATCATTGGTGTGATACTCTATATTAAAAGTCCAATCATTCGGTTTTTTTACTCCAATAATGAACTTGCAAAACAAAATGAAGAGATTTCTTTTTTTGGTGAGGTTCATATTACACTCATGTTTATTTCCGTTGTACTTTTAACTATTGGATCAGCACTTGTTAAGCGTAAACTAACTGACACCGAAAAATTTAAAACGCAATTAATATGGTTTTCCGTTACTTTACTTATTATCCTGCTTGCTATTCCCTGGCCTTTTTCGCCACTCGCGAGCAGACCTTACTTCAGACATTTTTAATATGATACAACTTTTTAAAAGCAGGCTGGGCCGCTTAAGAATTATCGGTTTCCTTGAAGGAATTTCTTTGCTGATCCTGATCTTTATTGCAGTGCCAATGAAATATATGTTTCATAATCCCGTAGGCTCAGAAATAATGGGTCCGATTCATGGTACGCTTTTTTTACTGTTTGTTTTTAATACACTGAGTGTTGGCGTAGAACAAGAATGGAAGTTCAAAATAATTACGTGGAAAGTTCTTTTAGCATGTATTGTTCCTTTTGGCACTTTTTATATTGACCGGAAAATACTTAGTAAAATAGAAATATAGTATCTGAAGCAATTATTTTACGGGAATTACCACGTGTCTGCGCCAGGGATGCGGAGGGTTTAGCCACCGCAGCCGCGAGGAGGTAAGCGAAACTCGCGGCGAGGAGGCCGTAGCGAAGCGAAGCCCGTAGCAGCCCGTTCTGAAGCAGCAAAACAAGTGAGGGACGACACGTAGTTTTGCGCTTTCGGAAGGCGCCCAAATAAAAATAAATGCTATAGTAATGTTTAATGCCTTAAAAGTCTTCTTTTAAAATTATGCTATCTTTACACGGTAACTAAAAAAGATACATGATAGCAGGGAACATAAAAATAGCAGTGCTGATAGACGGAGATAACGCAGAAGCCAATTTAATAGACCAGATCTTAAATGAGGCTGCCAAATTCGGAAAGGTAACTGTAAAGCGGATCTATGCCGATTTTACTACTCAGCAAATGAACACCTGGAAAGATAAACTGAACAGCCATGCTATCCGCCCGATCCAGAAATTCGCGTATACGAAGGGAAAAAATTCAACAGACAGTGCTTTAATCATTGATGCGATGGATATTATGCATTCTAAGCTGGTGGACGGTTTTTGCATTGTATCGAGCGACAGTGATTATACTGGAATTGCTCACAGGGTAAGGGAAGAAGGATTATTTGTGATGGGGATCGGTAAATCACACACCCCGGAAGCTTTCGTAAAAGCCTGCGAAAATTTTACATACACCGAAATTCTTGCACCAAAGCAGACAAAGAATAATCAGAGACAAGCCGAGAAACAAAACGACGAGATTCCATTCAATAAAAAACAGAACGCGAAAACAAAAAAAGAACATAAGTCGGAAAGTATTGCAAAATCAGGTTTAACCAATATCGTTACCAAAAAACCAATTGACATTGACATTGTGGATAGCGCTTTTGAAATGGTGTATGATGATATTACCGGACAAGCTCTGGCAAGTCAATTAGGAGCAGCATTAAAAAAAGTGGATCCTACTTTTGATATCCGTAATTACGGCCATTCCTCTTTCCGTAAATTCCTGGAAG
>JAYSYG010000210.1:0-1915 GCA_043716685.1 Sphingobacteriaceae bacterium
TTTGTTTGTCATGTGGTATAGCCAGTTTATCGTCATTAGTATTTGTGTTTTGGCAAACATGGCTATTTCATATGTAGTTATTATTATTTTTTATTTGTCATATGGTATAGCCATGTTAACTTTATTAGTATTTGTGTTTTGGCAAACATGGCTATTTCATATGTAGTCTTTTAATTAATTCTATTAACGAATGACACTTTCAATACTTTTTAAAATCCACCAAAGCATTACCATTAAAGGTCGCCGGTTAATTCATCCTATTAAAGTGCAGTTGCTTCCTCCATTTTTATTGTTTTTTTGGGTTTCAGATTCCAATACTCTTCCGAATTACACTTCAATGTTAACGCAGAAAACATGATAATTTACAAGAGGAAAGATGTTTGAAGCCCCTGACATCGAAATGTTAAAATGATGTAATTGCCTGATTATCATTTTTTAAGCCTAAAAAAAGCAGCCTTTTACTATGTATATACATGTGCAATTCTATGTGTTTACACAGTATAATTCTATGTGATCACTTAATACGTTCGAATTATGAAAATGGGATTGATTTATTTTCTGAATTTTGTATCGCGACCAAAGAAACTCTAAAGCTTTTCATGGAATAAGGTATAAGTGTAGAGAATCAGGGATAGTTATTAAGAAATAATAGTTTAATCGAATTAAAACTGACCTTCATCTAAATTATCCAGAACATAGTCTAATAAATACCTTCTTGAAAAACATTTAACTACATTTACTTTAAATTACAATAAAATTTATAAACCCAAATTCTTTTTATCGTATGAACCCAAAAACCAAAATCATCCTGGCGGAGCATCAGGAATTATTCCGTAAAGCGCTCGTTTCACTTTTAAAAACAAACTCCGAATTAGAAGTTATATCCGAGGCCTTAAATGGCAGGGAGCTTATCGAACAGTTAAAACACATGCCGGTTGACATTGTATTACTCGATACGGATGTGACATTGCTTGACAGCAAAACAACGCTGGAAATTATTCATCGGCGTTTTCCTGCGGTAAAAGTGATTATGTTAAGTGTCGAATCAAATCCCGAGGTGCAATCTGATTTTATGAGCCTTGGAGCAAACAGCTTCCTCTGTAAAAATTGCGAAGTACAAACCTTATTCAAAGCAATATACAAAGTGAAAACCGAAGGTTATTTCTTTGACGAGTCCACATCTAAAGCGCTTCTGGATGCTGTTCTAAAAGACAAGCAGCGCTTAACACTTTCTCCAGAAATACAATTTAACGAGAGAGAGACTGAGATCCTTAAAAAAATCTGCGACGGCAAAACCAATAAAGAGATAGCCTCTAACCTTCATCTTTCCACCAGCACTATCGATTTTCACAAGACAAAAATTTACAGCAAAACGAGATGTAACAACGTTATCGGCCTTTTAAAATACGCATTGAGGAATGGATTGGTGGAGCTTACGTGATTTTGTATAGGTCCACTTTTTGACACTGATTTCAAGGATTGCGCAGAGCAAAGTAAATTAAACCGTAAACCACCACCAGCCTAGTTTTTTTTGTCGGGGCTTATTTGTAATTGTCCTTGTTCTGTGGTTGCACAACCATATATACTGCTTGCGGTATTGGCCGTTGGGGCGGTTGTTCCGTTACTAAAGTCATAGGCCATTAGGTCCGTAGTGCCTTTTATGGTGTTGGCCAGGTCTGGTGTGAATCTTCCTGCGTATACCAGGCTATGGCCCATGGTGTGATCTTCTAAGCCTGGCGTCTTTTTGGGCGTGTCCCTTCGGGTCGGGCTGTCGCTACTCGCTTTTTTTATTTCGGCTATCGCCTTACAAAAAAGAGCTCAAACAGGCCGCTCCATCCCTCACGCTGAAGTTTTTCTCTTTCTTTTTCCTTAGATGAAAAAGAAACAAAAAATCAAGGCAAAACGATGCGCCGGC
>JAYSYG010000022.1:0-2548 GCA_043716685.1 Sphingobacteriaceae bacterium
CCAATACACTTATTGTAAACGTGAGATCGAGTATGCCTACAGTTGGATTTCTCGCTTTTATAACAGCTACTGCCACAACACCCGGTGGATACACAGTAACTACCACTAAACATAATGTGTCCTGTTTCAATGCTGCAAATGGTGCTGCAACTGTCAGTCTTCCCGGTTATACGGGACCTGCTACCTATACCTGGTTACCTACCGGTGGAAACTCACCCACGGTGGCAAACTTGGTTCCGGGAACCTATACGGTGAATGTGCAATTGCCTTTATGTAACTTCAGCAATACACTAACGGTTACGCAACCTGCTACTTTCGCGGTAAATGTTTCTACAATGCAACCCATATGCAAGGGTACAAAAGCTACTTTTACTGCTACCGGCGGAGAAACCTATACCTGGTCTCCGAGCAACCTCAGCGGATCTACAACCACTTTATCTCCACCGGCAACTTATGTTTACACAGTTACGGCAGCCGACAGTGCTGGATGCAGGGTTTCAAAGTCTTTTACCGTACAGGTTATACCCTGCGCAGGAATTGGAGAAAATACTTTTTTGCAAGAGGTACAGATTCTTAACGGTGTCTCTGGCAATCTGATAATTGTGACGAATGCTGAACAAGAATGCCGGGCTGAAATTTTTGATCTTACCGGGAATTTGAAATACAGTGGTGTTATTGTTCAGAAATCTGAAATAGAGGTTAGTGATATGCCTTCGGGAATATATGTGCTGAGGGTTTCGGATAGAAATTCTTCTTTTAGAAAGAAGGTAATTGTTAGCCATTAGTTTTTAGGATTTTATTTTAGCTTTTCGGATTATTTTGAACCGCTATAGAATTAAACTGAATCGCCAAAAGGCGTTTGCTTGCTTTTAGTACTTACTTTTTTCCTTGATGAAAAAAGTAACAAAAAAATCAAGGCGATTTGCCAACCTGAATTTTTCGCTATGATGCCTAAATTCAATACCCAACGAGCGAAAAATTCGGGTTCGCACCAAATCGTCGTCCGCCACCGCACTATCCAAAACGTAACCAGTACTCACTTACTAAAAGGACTAGCTCTAAATTTTTAAATATAGCCTGATGTCTATGCGATCTATCGGGATTGGTTCTTTTTTACTTGTACTGAGTGTAGTCGAAGTATTAAGAAAAAAGAACAAGTAAAAAATACAAAGACTGATTTACCAAACTCTAACAAAGTGATTACCGAATCAAAAATTAACGTGTCCCCAACAATTCAGATTGATCCAATTGGGACCGTAAACGATTTTAAAGATTAGTTTTCTTTTGCACCATTTATTGGTGAGCCGATCGCATTCAAAAATTCAGGAAGTGTTTGGGTATTATTCTCTATCAGGAAACACCCATAATCATCCAGCCGTGTAATTTTAAAATTGTAAAGCTTATCAAAGCCTTTTTTATTTAAATCATAATCTGGTATCAATATCACAAATCTATCACGTACTTTCTTTTTTTCCTCAGCAATTCTCCAGGACCTTCTTTCGCCAACGGTCATAAGAGTATTTGGAAAATCCTTTAAAAGTGCTGGCCCCCCGTAAGTCAGTTCTTCCCTGACCCAGATATTATCTGCAACTACGAACTCTTTTACCCCTTGCGTTTTGCAAACAGCATTATAATGATTCACTAATTCCAACGTGTTTTTTATAGAGCCAAGGTGGATAAAGAGCCATTTTTTCTCATTGGAGCTATATGCAATATTTTTTTTAAGGTTCAGTTCTTTATACACCGCAAATGAGAGTGTAATGGCTACAAAAAGGTAAACTATTTTATAGGATGGAATTGGGATAAGGCTTAAAAGGAGATATAAGACCACCGGCACACCGAGGTACATACGACTTAAGGAATAAAAAGGCCAGGCAGTGCCATCAGCTATTTTGGAGGAAAAAAAGGAAACAACTATAAATGCAAAAAAAACAAGAAACGCATAAAAGGCTTTTTTGTTTTTCTTAAGGAGAAGAATTGCGGTAAACAGGAAGGCAAGCAAAACATACATACACTTTTCATCCTCAAAAAAAGTAATATGCGCAAAGCGTTTATCCAGGCTTCTAATTGCATCTATAAAATAATACGTCGAAAAGTGATTCTCAAGGTTGTGTTGTATGTATTCCGGATGAATAACATAAAAATGATTGAGGAGATAGTCGATTGGTAAGGCTGTAAGAACTGCCATTGCTGAAAAAAGATAATATTCTTTAGATCTGTAATTATGCAGAAAAATGTAGAAAAGAAAAGGAACACTTACCAGCAATGAATTTTGATTAACAAGATAAGCCACGTAAGCAAAAAATGTGTTCAACAGAATGTACTTTAGGTGAAAAGGGTTATGAATACTGAGAACAAAAGGAGTGGTAAAAAAAATCCCGGTTACAAATCCTCTGGGTATGGAATTCATAATATCATATCCTGTAGGAAGACAAAGGAGGATAATAAGGACGAGCAGGGCCTGGGGCTTTTTATCTATTGAGAACAAATAGATGCTGGTAAATAAAAAAGGAGTAAGAAATAAAAGATGTGTTACAAAGGGTACAGC
>JAYSYG010000211.1:0-6018 GCA_043716685.1 Sphingobacteriaceae bacterium
ATCGAACTCAGCCTCCCTCCATTTAGATCCTTTTTTAAAACAGATTCAATCGCATTTTTAAAAGACTCGTCATTCCCGGGTTCCCATAATGCTCCAAGCCGACCATTATTTGTCATAACTCTGAAACTTGGAATGTCTGTAACAACAGGTAAGCAGCCGCAGGAAAGCGCCTCGAATAATGCGTATCCTGAACCTTCAGAGTGACTCGCAGAAACAAAAATATCAGCGGCACTATAAAACCTATCAAGATCTTCATGCGCTACCTCACCTATAAGTTTAATATGTACTTTTAGTTCTGCTGATGCGTTGATTAGTATCTGCATTTTTTTTAGCAGTTTATCTTCCTGAAAAACCATAAAGAGATCAAGTTCTCTGCCATTTTTAAGAACCTTATCAAACCCGTTTAATAGTGTAAGCGGGTCTTTATTCTCATCAAGTCTGCCTACCCATAATACCATTATTTTGTTCTCTTCTATATTAAGAACAGTTCTTGCCTTAAGTCGATCCAACTCTTTTTTGTGTGTGGAGCCTTCCGGTATTTCATGTATAGCCGATTCTTTAGAGATCAGTTTATGGTCTATAAATTCCTGCGCCTGCGATTTGGCTGCAAAAATATAGTCCTTAATTAGTCGCCTCAGGCACCGCTGAAAAAAACCAGTGAGTCCACCAGGTACTCCTCCCCCATTATACTGAATAACAATAGTTGTTCGTGTTTGCATTTTTAACAAAATCACCTGGAGAGGATTAAAAAATCCATGTACGATAATAACATCAGGCTTTATTGATTTAATAAAACGATGCAGACGAAAAGGAAGCCATGCCTTGGCGTTTTTTCCTTTAAAAAAATAATAATTAACTCCCTTGATCTTAGTATAACTGGTATTTTGTATAAGTCTTATTATATGTAAATCTACTTTTTCTGACAGATAAGGATAATGGCCAGATGTGGCAGCCTGAATTTTGAATAATTCTGAATAATCCCCGATCAATCCTTCAAACTGGTAGCTTAGGTCAATCACCACAGCGTTTTTATTCAAAGTTTGCATTGTTGTCTTTTAAAAAATTTACTCAAAAATAGTCCATTTACATGAGCATTTACTTGTGAGACACAGAATGTTATATTTTTCTACTTTTGCAGACAAAGTGCTAAATTAGTTGTGTTGTGCCAAAATTTGAAGACTTCATAAGAATTCCCAAAGGATATCACTTTACTTTCAGCAATAGAATTTATTCTGTACTGGAGGAAAAATTTAAAATTAAGCTTGACAAATTCCTTGAAGGACATTCCATTATTCAGAAATCAGAAAATTACCCCTTCCTGCCAAAAGACAAATTAACAGATTTTCCTTTTATAGAATTCAAACCCTATCGTAATGAATTATTTTCAAGAAAACAAGACATTCGACTGCTCAAAGCGTTTGAGACCACTCATTTTTCGGAAAACAAAACTGTACTTGAATTTGGAGGATGGAATGGCTGGCTGACCAACCGGCTGAGTTCTTATAAAATGGAAGTTGTTTCTATTGACATATTTCCTGACGAGGAAAATGGACTTGGTTCAAAAAAATTCTATCCGGATAACAACTGGCTTTCTATTCAGGCAGATATAACCGATACATCCATACATATCAATAAATTTGATTTCATCATTTTTAACCACTGCTTAAATTTTCTTCCGGATTCAATTAATTTGGTTAAAAATTACATTCCCCTGTTAAATGAAAATGGACTGCTGATTATACTTGGCGCAGATATTTCCGGGGCTCCCGTCAAAAAAAAGAAACAGATTGCGGAGTTCCGGGAGCATTATCAAAACCAATATGCCTTTAAAATTAACTTCTACGATTGTGCCGGTTTTCTTGATAAAAACGCATATACTCAACTTGTCGCCGCCGGGTTTACATTTACCAGTTACCGCTTTTCATTTTTGGGTTATTTAAAGAAAAAACTTTCTTCAGAAAAAAGTGGAATATTTATATACCGTAATACGGGCAAAATTTGACCGTAAATGTTTACAGCTGACTATTGGAATAAAAGAGCCGAAAAATATGGTCATACCGGGCATTCTGAACCCTTCTATTATTGCTTTGACCAACAGGCAAGGTTGTTTGCCGTTTCAGAAATTATTAAGAAAACAAACTTCGAAAAAAAATCGGCACTCGACTTTGGATGTGGTAGCGGCGATTTTATAACTTTATTAGCTGAAAACTATGGTCTGGTTTATGGTTATGATATTTCTGAAACAATTCTAAAAAAAACAAGAACTAAACTCAGGCAATCAAATGTAATTCTTAAAAGCCATTTAAGTGACTGCGGTTATGAGGGCGGATTTAATTTAATACTTACAGTCACTGTTCTACAATACCTAACTAAAAAAGAACTTAACGAAACGATACACTCGTTATCGGGTTTATTGTCAGGAAATGGAAAAATAGTTTGTATGGAGTTTTTCGTAGCCAATGATTATAACACAAAAGCAGACACGCCAAAAACGACCGTTTCAGATTGGTATGAGGTGTTAGATAAGAATAATTTGAAAATTACGACGTCTTATAATTTTTATAATCCTATTCTTTTCCCCTCCCATTCCTGGAAAACGTATACAAATATTCTTTTCCTTAAATTCCTGAAACCCTTTAAACACCTTTCCTTCGTGCAGATGCTTTTTACTAAAGCAGCGTTGCGTCTTATCCTAAAAAAGAAAGACGTATTGTTTGAAAAAGAAACTGCCTTTAAGATTTTTGTTATCGAGAAAGAAAAGATTTAGTGAGGCCCTGTCAGGATAGACCGATGAAGCATGGTTGATATGAAACCAGGCTCTGTTGAAAAAACTGAGGATCAAAGCCAATGTTAAGATTGAATAATTTTTGTATCTTTAATTAATAAAAATTTTATTTTGCTCTCAGAAAAGCTGATTGGTCTTAACCAGAAGTTGTTGCCCGGAAATTTATTCTACAGCCCAAAGTGGCTCGTGCTGGGTGTTAACAATACCTGTAATCTGCATTGCAAAATGTGTGACGTGGGCGTAAATTATAATGAAAGCAATTTCTACCAGAATTTAATGGGTACACAGCCTCTTCATATGCCGTTGGACTTGTTTAAAAAAATTGCAGATCAGGCCGCAAAGTACTATCCAAATACAAAACTAGGGTATGCTTTTACCGAACCTTTAGTTTATAAACATCTTTACGAATCTTTAAAATACGCGGCGGAAAGAAAACTATTTACAAGTGTAACAACCAATGCACTAAACCTTCGTAAAATAGCTGATAAACTTATTGATGCCGAACTTGATGAGCTGTATGTTTCTTTAGACGGGCCAGCTGATATCCACAATGAAATTCGCGGATACAACCAGTCGTTTGAAAAAGCTGTAGAGGGTATTGATTATTTATTTCATCAGAAAAGAAAACCAAAAATTTCTATTTACTGCGTTATTACACAATGGAATATTGGTCGTTTGAAAGAGTTTTTGGATTATTTTAAGGACTATCCTCTCGCGCACATTGGATTTATGCACACAAATTATACCCCGGATGCACTTGCTGAGCGGCATAATTTACATTATGGAAATTTATATCATGCTACAGCATCTAATATGAAAGATATTGATATCACTAGTTATGACTTAAATGCCCTACACGCGGAAATACTGGAAATTAAACAAAAAAAATATGCTTTCCCCGTTAGTTTTTCGCCCGAAATTACTGACAAAGAAAAGTTGATCGGGTTTTATCATCACCCTGAAAAGTTCCACGGAAAAAAGTGCTACGATGTTTTCAATACAATAATGATTAAATCAAACGGAGATGTTATTCCGGCACATGGAAGGTGCTATAATCTAAAGATCGGAAACCTATATGAAGATACGCTTCCAGCAATCTGGAATTCTGGTGTAATTGCAAAATTCAGAAATGATCTTAATAAAGCCGGCGGATTATTACCTGCCTGCAGCAGATGTTGCAGTGCGTTTAACTAAAACTTTTTAAACGTGTAGTTCTTTTCTTTTTAATGGTTCTGTTAACTCAAATGTATTCCCGGTTTCCCTCATATTAGACATAAAACATTATCCTGCATTTTTTGCTAAAAAAGAATCTATCGGCTGACTTAAATAAAAGTTATTGTATTTTAGGCTACATTTGAAAATTAAATACGCTCGAATAAACATTTTACTACATTACTATTAACTATACTTAATGCAGTTTATATGAAACATACCGTTATACTCTATAATCCCGATGCAGTATTTTATACTATGCCATTAGCCTTGTTAGCTATTGGTTCTTATTTGGACCCTGAAACGTATAACGTTGTAATTGTAGATGGTCGTCTTGAAAAAGATCCCATGATTAAAATACGGGAAGCATTAAAAAAAAATCCGCTGTGCTTTGCTACAACCGTTTTAACCGGCAGCCCTATTAAAGACGCTCTTAAGATTTCCACTGCAGTAAAAAAAGAGTTTTCTGCGTTGCCGGTTGTTTGGGGTGGATGGCACCCTTCTTTATTTCCCGAACAAACACTACAGGACGGAAATATTGATGTTGTTGTTAAAGGTCAGGGAGAGATTACGTTTAAAGAACTACTGGATAGATTTAAAGAAAAAACACCACTGGCCGGTTTAAAAGGAATTTGTTACAAGTTAAACAACACTTTTATTGAAACCCCGGAACGCGCCATGGAAGATATTAATTCATTTCCTGCGTTCAATTACGATCTCATTGATGTATCAGGGTATATGCAATTAAGCGGCAGAAAACAACTTGATTATATATCGTCGCAGGGCTGCCGGTTCAGATGTTCCTTTTGCGCCGATCCTTTTATGTACAAGCGTGGGTGGTATGGTTATAATCCACAAAGAATGGCACAGGAAATTGAATCTCTATGGCATAAATATAAATTTAACCATGTTCATTTTCAGGACGAGACTTTTTTTACTTACAGTGCGCGTGTAAAAGAAATCGCAGAAGAATTTCTTTCACGAAAACTCCCCATCTCCTGGTTTGGTACCATGCGTGCTGACCAGGGCGTAAGGCTTGATGATGAGATCTGGGAACTTTGCAAAAGATCTGGCCTTGAGCGTGTAATGATTGGTATGGAAGCAGGGACTCAGGAAATGCTCGACTGGATGCAAAAAGATATTAAACTTGAACAAATATACGAAGTAGCAAAACAATGTATCAAATACGGGATTGCCATAAATTTCAGCGTTATTGTTGGTTTTCCGGGCGAATCTTCTGAAAGCATATCCAAAACGCTGGAAGTGGTAAAAAAATTAAGAAAAATGAGCAGTACTTTTAATATGGGTATCTTCTTCTATAAACCTTATCCGGGGAATACGATTGCCGATGAATTATTAGCGAAAGGATACAGGTTTAATTCTAACCTCGATGAATGGAGTAATTTTGATTACGTGGACAGTAAAAAAAGTGAGTGGATGAATGAAGAAACAATTCGCATGGTAGAGAATTTTAAATTTTATCAAAATCTTGCGTATAATAAACGAACGCCGTCAAAATTTCTTTTTCAGGAAGTCGCGAAATGGCGCATAGAAAATAAAATTTACCGTTTCCCTATCGAAAAAAAATTAAAGGAGTGGTTAAGACCGGCTCAAAAAATGTCCTGACAAATGATTTTGCTTTTTAACCCACGGGCTTTAACACATAATCCGCGTATACCTAACAGTATTCTGCAGGTAGCGGCCAGTATAGATAACAGAAGGGACTGGGTGCTGGTGGATGGCAATCTTGAAACAGATCCCTGGACCAAACTTGATACGTATCTTTCTTCCGGAAAAATAAGTTATTTTGGCTGCACGGTAATGCCAGGGCCTCAATTGAAACAGGCTATTTTATTTACCAAAAAGATCCGTGAACTCTATCCGCTCGTTAAAATTATTTGGGGTGGATATTTTGCTTCCAATCAATTTAAAGTGTGTCTCGAATCGGGTTATGTAGATTATATAATTAATGGTCCGGGTGATACTGCATTCCCCTCACTTTTGCATGCTATAGAAAACAA
>JAYSYG010000212.1:0-6015 GCA_043716685.1 Sphingobacteriaceae bacterium
TTTAGACAGCAAACCACAGAACACAAAAAACACAAGTAGGCCCGTCTTTATAAGATACTTCATTAACTAAAAATCCAAGTAATTTTTTATCTCACTAAATGTAGTTTTCTTACAGGCTTGCTTTAGCTGTGTTAGCCCACAGTTATTAACCCGCTGGTGTTGATATTGGTATAACTAAGTTGGCCACAAAAGTTACATTCATTTTAACTTAGAAGTTTTTATGAGTGAATTAATTAAATACAGCAATGTCACCATTTTCCAGGATGAACGTCCTGTGATAAGCGATTTGAGTGTAGAGGTCAACAGAGGTGAATTTGTGTATTTACTTGGAAAAACAGGGAGTGGGAAAAGCAGTTTTTTAAAAACTCTGTACGGCGATCTTCCCATCACTACCGGCTCAGCGAGCTGTTGTGGCTTCGATCTTCTGCATTTAAAACAAAGGGAAATTCCGTATTTAAGAAGAAAGCTTGGAATTGTTTTCCAGGATTTTCAATTGCTTGGAGACAGGAGTATTTACAATAACTTAAGATTCGTTATGAAGGCCACCGGCTGGAGCGATGAGGCAAAAATAAAAGAGCGCATTTATGAAGTGTTCAAAAAAGTTAACCTGGAAGGCAAGGAAAACAAAATGCCACATGAACTTTCGGGCGGAGAGCAGCAGCGGGTAAGTATTGGACGTGCTTTAGTGAATGATCCCGAATTGATACTTGCCGATGAGCCCACCGGAAATTTAGATCCTTCTACTTCAGAAGAAATTCTGGTCCTCCTTAAAAACCTCAGCGACAGCGGCCGGGCTGTGTTATTCGCTACCCACGATATGCTGGTGTACAACAAATTTAAATCGCGTACACTTACCTTCGCTAACGGGAAAGTGACGGAGATGGCTTAGTTTGTTATCTGTGTCCGAGACAGAGCAACGAGGTATCATGACACTAATTGTACTAATTTTTACTAACAAAATACATTCGTGTTAATTCGTGTCTCAAAATAATGAGTTATCCCCAAAGCAGCGCTCCGAGGAATTTTTTTGATTAGATTTTATCATACTCCGCTTTCACAAAGTCCATTAGCTCCTTAATATAGTCCGGACTAAAATCAAACTTCACCCCAGCCGTTTCATAAATCTGTGGGATTGATTTTGTATATCCAAGTGCCAAAGCTTTCTTATAATCTTCAACTGCTTTTTTAGGATTTGTCTTGTAATTGCGCCAAATGGCAATCGCGCCAAGTTGTGCAAAGCCATATTCAATATAGTAGAACGGTACTTCAAATAAATGAAGCTGTACCTGCCAGCGACGTCTTAAATTATCCTCTAATCCCTTGTAATTAATTTCATTGCTGCCAAAATCTGTTATAATCCTTTCCCATTCCTCATAGCGTTGCGGAAGTGTATGATCCGGGTTCATATAGATCCAGTGTTGGAACCTGTCAATTGCAGCAATCCACGGGAGTGTATCCATTACGCTTTCCAGTTGCTGACGTTTAGCGCGTTTTAATTCTTCTTCTGTTTTAAAGAATACATCCCAGTGTTCCATGCTCATCAATTCCATGCTCATACTGGCAAGTTCGGCGACTTCACTTGGCGGAGATTTAAAATCTACTAACTCAAGGTTAAAATCCAGAAAGGAATGAATAGCATGTCCGCCCTCGTGCACCATTGTAACCAGGTCGCGGTGCAGACCAACGGAGTTCATAAAAATAAATGGCACATCTGTTTCATAAAGCGGATACTGGTATCCTCCGGGAGCCTTTCCTAACCTGCTATCCAGGTCAAGACGATTCATTTTTTGCATGGTGTTTATGCACTCTCCAAAAAAAGGATCCAGTTTATTGAAACACTCTATGGTACGATCAATCAATTCCTGTGCATGGGCAAACGGCTTTAAGGGAGGCAGTCCTTCCTCGTCTACTGAGGTATCCCAGGGACGGTAATCGGCCAGCTTTAATTTTTCCACGCGTTTTTTATCATGTTCATTTATGAGGGGCACTGCGTGCTGCTTTACCGCTTCATGAAAATTAAGACAATCCTGCACAGTGTAATCAAAACGTGCGAGGGATTGGTGTTTATAATCTCTGTAATTTTTAAATCCGGCATTCAAAGCGACCTGGTGACGAAGACCAACCAGCTTGGTAAAAAGATCATTCAGAGCCTGCTCGTCTTCCGCGCGGCGCTTCTGAACTTTGTGGTAGACGATCTCGCGTACCCCCCTGTCCAGATCTTTTAAATACACTCCAGCTTTTTGTAGGGTAATAGTCTCGCCATTATACTCAATACTTTGTTTGCCGTTAATCTCTCCGAACTGTTGTTCTAATTCCTGTAATTGCGTGTTAAGAGGTATGTTCTCTTCCCTGAAAAGGTCGATGCTGTTTTTTATTCCGCGCAAATAAATATCGTAACCGGTCTTTGTAAGATTATCTTTGAACGGGGTTGCCATTAATTTCTTATTCAGATCGTTTGCAATAGGCGACATGAGCGGCTCTATATTCTGGACAAAATCATTATAACTATCTCTTAGTGCAGTATTAGCAGTATCACAGGTCATTTTAATATACCGCCAGGCCATATTTTCGCCCACTACAGCGCTCAGTTCACTATAATCTTTCAGCCATTTTTCAAGTTCAGCTACAGAGCTGATAGGGCGGTTTTCCAATTCTTCAAAGTAGGGTTTCAATAATTCCCAGGTGGTGACTGTAAAGTCTTGTTTAATATACTTACGTTGCATAGTAGAATAGGTTAGTTCTTAAAATTAAACAATAGTGGAGAAGATAGCAAGCCCCACTTCTTAAAGCCACCGATTGAACAGATGTGGATAAATCCGGGGAGAGAATTTTACTGTTAAAGTAAAGCACAAAGATCCGTTCATTTCTTTACAAAAAAATCCTCGGCGAAATCTGTGTAATCTGTGGCTACTTTAAAACAGCACTCAATCAAAATAAACCTTATCAGAATTTGAGTCAATCGTTTGAACAACCAGCCGGATCCGGAGTCTATCAATCTTAGTTTTGCGGGTTGCTTTTAAATAATTCAACGCGCTTCTTTCGATCATTTGAAAATAGAGGTCGTTTTTTACCGGGCCGTTTAAGGGCTTTTGCAGAGCCGTATTTTTTTCGAAATAATGAATGGTGTTTGAAAAAGCAAGTAGTACTGAACCGTTTCCTTTCAGCCGATTGGCCTGGTGTTGGAGCAGCAATTCACTGAAAATGTCGGTTCTGTGAATTCCATTATCCAGGTACTCAACAAAAAGTTTATAATTGGTATTCGGCGGTGGTACAAACAAATTCCAGTTTTGCGAAAAATAAGGATAGACGTACCATTCTGCATAATAATCTATTTTCTTCTTGCTCTTTGCATAAGGATTTGCAAAAACAAGGATCAGCGCGAAATGGAGGCACAAGGCGATGAGGGCAATACAAAGAAAGATTATTTTAACAGGCGATCTGATGTCCTAAATTAATTTTTTTTACGCAGCATAACAAGTATATGTATACAAAAAAGTGCAATGGTGAGTTGCGCTTCATATAAAAAATAATAGTATTTACAGGATTGATCTGAATAAAAGGAATAAAGAAGCAGATAGAACAATAGTGACTGGTAATGTCAATACCCAGGTAAGTACAATCGTTTTGATCGTTCCTTTTTGAAGATTTTTTAATCCCTTTTTGGCGACCATGGAGCCTGCAATACCCGATGACAACATGTGCGTGGTGCTTACCGGAAGCCCTTGCCAGCTTGCAAGACCAATACCTATAGAAGCAACGATCTCAGCGCTTGCACCCTGGGCGTAGCTCATGTGCTGTTTACCAATCTTCTCACCAATGGTTTTTACAATCCGTTTCCATCCTACCATTGTACCAAGACCTAAACATACAGAAATGAGGATAATAACCCAGGAAGGCGCAAACTCTACAAGTTTTTTAGTGGACTTGATTTCTTTTTTGAGTTCTTCAATTTCATTAATACTTAGTGTCAAATTTCCACCGCTTATTATTTTATCGGCCCCTTTTGTTATTTTAATTACATCCTTCCTCAAAGAAAAACGGTTCGCAAGATCTATTTCCTCTGAATTGGACTTTCCTGCAGTTGCAGTTGTAAAATGAAGTGAATGTTTCATAAGCTCAGAATACAGTTTCTTTTCTTTCGCCGCAAGAACAATAGTGTCGGCCTTTAACATCAATGTTTCTATTTTTGAAATATTTCCTGAAACGCTTTGAAGATTAATACTGGAATCCACAGAAAACTGAGCAGGGAGAACAGCGATCAATATCATCATAATTAATCCTACACCTTTTTGCCCATCATTTTGACCATGGAAAAAACTTACCATACCGCATGTCAGCCACAATAACATCCTGATCCAGATCGGCGGTTTTTTGCCTGGAATCGGCTCTTTGTAAATGATCTCGTTCTTAATTAAACGTTTAAAAATAAACATGATAATAATGGCTGCTGAAAAACCTAAGAGGGGTGACAGAAGCAGTGCCATACCTGTATCTTTAGCTTTGTCCCAGTTAACAGCAGTTACACCAAGATCCCCTGGCAAAAAATAAAACGCGAGTCCAATTCCGACAATAGAACCAATTAATGTATGTGAGCTTGAAGATGGGATCCCAAAGTACCAGGTTCCGAAATTCCAGATAATTGAGCTTAACAATAATGCAAGGATCATGGCAATTCCGTGATAAGGATTTGAATCCACCAGCACATCCATGGGCAATAAATTCACTATTCCCATTGCAACAGCAATGCCACCCAACATAACCCCTGAGAAATTTAACAAACCGCTGTAAACTACAGCAACTGTTGGTTTCATAGAGTTTGTATAAATTACCGTGGCTACAGCATTAGCCGTATCATGGAAGCCATTTATAAACTCAAAAAAACAGGCTAATACAATACAAAGTATTAAGAGTACTGTTAAGGTTGTATCTAATCCAAACATATTATTTCCTTTAGTTAATCTTTTGGCAAAACTATCTGTTAATTGCCTTAAGAATGTTAATTTAATGTTAAGAAACGGTTCCCTATCAAAACCTTACTGGATAAGCATTGGGAAGTTACGTTTTGTATGCTTTGTACAAATCGGCATGCCTGTCGTTCGTTTTGTTATAATAGTAAAGGCCAAAAAATTGACATTAGCCCGAAAGATCCTAGTGTCATATAAAGCCTAAAATGTCGGTCAACCCTTGAAGGGTTTGGCACTGTTAACCGTAAAACCCTTCAAGGGTTATGCGGCGAAACAGACTTGACTTAACACGGTTATACGTGTGTCTGGATCCAACCAAAACCTTTACGTTTTTGATATCCCAAGCTCCTTTTTCATAATGTTAGTTTTTTTGTCAAGCTATAATTGCTCACAGGTTTTAACTTTCCTGTGCTACTATGGGAAAGATGTTAAAACAAAAAGCGTGTGTAAATTTATTTCTGATATTCTCCAACCATTTAAAATAAGCGGGGATATAGTAAGATTGAAACCAAAAACTAAATCCCATGAAAAACATTTTACGATCTCTACATGTATGTGTTGCAACAATTTTTGTATTTACTGCAACAAGTATCAACTCCCAGTCATTAGTCGGTACTGTCCTTACCCAGCCGTGTAATAATAACGGGCAAATCAGCGTAACGGCCACAGGGCTGACCCCACCTATTATCTACACCTATTCCAACTGGATGTCCAACCAAAATATTGTACACAGCAATGTTAACTCACTTTCAGATAACTTGTCTGGTATTGCGGCATATCAAACTGTAAGCTGGTCAAACCCAAACGCATGGAGTATCAGCGCAACCGATGGAAGTAATACATATTACACCTCTGTAACCCTGAATCCGGCTTTTATTGACTCCATTCTTGTAACCAACGCAGTATGTCCTGCTTTAAGTTCTCTTCAGGCCACTGTAATTAGTGGTGGCACGGCACCTTTTTCGGTAGTCTGGACAAATTTGTCAACTACTCAAACGTATGCTACAAACCCCGCTTCGGTTCCTAACGGCGCATACCAGGTAACAATAAC
>JAYSYG010000213.1:0-5999 GCA_043716685.1 Sphingobacteriaceae bacterium
TAGATGATGAACCCATTGCGGTAAAACACTTAGCTGCAATTATTGGCAAATACGTGCCAAATCTTACCATTGTTGCCACTGCCAGCTCAGTATCAGAGGCGTTGGAAAAAATAGACCTGTTTAATCCGGAATTGGTTTTTTTGGACATTGAACTCGCGGGAGAGAGAAGTTTTGACATACTTCACAAACCGAAACAACGGAAGTTTGAATTGATATTTGTTACCGCTTACGATCAATTTGGTATTCAAGCGGTGAAACATGATGCGATTGACTACATTTTAAAGCCCATCAATAAAACAGAACTCATTAGTGCCATCGAAAAAGCCAGCAAACGAATATATCAGAAGAGGTTAAACGATGCTCCACTAAAACAAACAACCGACCCCGCAAAAAATAGTTTTACCCGCCTTGCTTTACCCACAATGGAAGGTTTACTATTTGTAGATACTGCTAATATTATGTATTGCGAATCAGAAGGAAGGTACACCCGGTTTTATTTAGCAGAAGAAAATAAAAAAATACTGGTTTCTAAAAATTTGGGGGAATATGAAACCTTACTTCCTTCTACCATGTTTATACGCATTCATCATCATTCTATCGTAAATATTAATTACGTGGATAAATATATCAAAGGGCGTGGCGGTTACGTAGTTTTAAAAAACGGACAAACCATTCCGGTTTCTTCACGCAAAAAAGATAGTTTTTTTGACAAATTAGCGTAACACTAGATTTCCATTTCCTTACTTAAACAGAGAATTCGTTTAACATTCAGTATAGTTATCCTTTCTCTTCTATAATTTTCCACACCAAACTATGCATTTATTACAGGAAGCGACACAGTTATTACATCTGTTTAGTTTTTACTTCCATTATGTATTCAATTTGAATTCTGATCAGAAATGGCGGAAGTCGAAAAGCCAAAACAGAGTAGACATATTAATCAAATACATTCTATTATGAAAAAAAATCTTATTTTTCTATCTGTACTTTTGCTTTTTGCCGCAAAAGAATCCATAGCACAAACGTGGCAATGGGCAACACTTTTAGAGGGAGTAGGCACCTCATCAGATAATATTGTTGTTAAGGGGGTTGATGTAGACGCCACAGGTAATACCTATGTTACCGGCTACTACAAAGGCCGGCTCAATTCTTCTCTTCTCAGCATAAGCGATCAACAGGATGGGTTTCTTGCGAAATTCGACGCGGCAGGAGTACTTCAATGGGCCAATAAATTTGGCGGTATAGGTAATGATGCGGGAAACGCAATAAGTGTTGAGACTTATAGCACTGGCGCTATTTACATTACCGGATACGTACAATATAACGACCCGGCAAATATTACATTCAACGGCACTACTAATTATTCGGTCATGCCATCTGCAACGGCCTGTGTTTCTACAGCCACGCCCAACACTATTTATTTACGCGCTGGTCTTTCATCAAAACAAGCCTTTGTAGCTAAATATTGGACAAATGGTGCGGTTCAATGGGTAAAACCTATTTATTCAATTTCTTGTTTGGACGGAGAAGGTTTGGGTCTTTCCGCTTCCTTCCATCATTCAAATGGTGTAAATTATGCAAGGGATATTTATGTTACAGGATATTTTGAAGGAAATAGTGCTTCCTTTATGTCGAACACTCCCTGCTCGTTTATTAATGTAAATGGAAATTCTCTCAATAAAACCGGATATGTGGCAAAATTAAGTGGCAGTAGCGGTAATGCCATTTGGGCAAAGTCATTCGCCGTTCCATCAAACGTAAATGCTATGTCTATTGGTAAAAATGTTCTCCTTGATTATGCGTCAGCTAACGGATATACTTCAGGTGGCGGTTTATTTATAACAGGTGATTATCAGTCGTCTGCTAATATTGGTGGAACAGTTATTACAAACGCGGGTAATAATACTCTTGGATTTGTTGCAAGTTTAAATCCTACTAACGGCACAGCGGCATGGGTAACCCAAATTACGGGTTCAGGCTCTAATGCAAATGTGGAGGCAAGAGACGTAAACTGCAGGCAAAGTAATTTTGACGAACTTTTCGCATTAGGCGATTTTAGTGGTAACACAGTTTCATCCGGTGGATCTTCAGCAACTAATGGTGGTGGTAGGGATATTTATTTAATTAAACTGACCAAAACTACCGGTGCTGTAAGTATCGTAAAATCAGAAGGTGGCGTAGATGATCAATATGCCTATGGTCTGGATGTAAGCGCGAGTGGGCCGGTTGGTAATCCTGAAGTGTTTATTTCAGGTGGGTACAACAACTCTATAACTTTTTCCGGTGGATCCAGTTTTGGCTTTTATGGTGCCACTACAAATGATCACTATATGTCAAAGTACGATTTAAGTCTTAATAATATGTGTGCTACCCATTGGGACGCAAGTATGAATTTATATACCAATACTCTGGATGCTTGTGATGTTGCCGCAAGCAAAGAAAGTTTAAATGGTGCAGCATATTTTGGTGGAATGTTTTTAAACAACGAAACTCCCGTTTTTAGCCCACTTGCAGCACTTACAACAACTAATTTGGTATCGGGCTATGTAGCTAAATGGCTTTGTTGCGATTGTCCTCCGCCCACAATTAGTGTTGTTAGATCGGGTACATCCGCCACGGTTTCTTTTACCTATCCGCCTTGCGATAATTCATCGGGCGCGTTTATACTCAGTTACCAATTAACTCCTAATCCACCTATGACACAACCCATTCTCTGGGGGACTCCTTCATTTGTTGTTTCAGGACTAAATCCATTACCAGCTATGTATAATTGGGTAGCGCTAAATAACTGCGCACTTCCATCCAATCCTATTGTAGCCAAAGCAACACCCATTAAAGAATTGGGCGGTGACGTCTCAGATCTAAAATTTGAGGTCTATCCAAATCCCTCTGAACATACGATCAATTTTGAATCGAACCAAAACGGCAGTGTTGAAATCTATAATATATTAGGAGAGTTAATAAAGAGAAAGCAATTCTCTGGCGCTTCCAAAATCAATATGGATGTTACTGAAGTACCAAGCGGTAACTACGTTTGTAAGTTCATTTCCGAAAACAATGCTATAATTACTAAAAAAATTCAGGTTGTTCACTAACTAAAAATTAAAGATTTCTTTAAAAAGGAGGCTGTCTCAAAAGGGCAGCCTCCTTTTTTGTGGTTATACTTTAAAAATTAGTTTTTCAACCCCAGATTATGCTGTAGAAATAATGTAAGGTGGTGCTTTCTTGGACACAGTATCGAATAGTGCATCCAACCATCGTCGTTTCTCCCCTGTTGCGCTGATTTTTAAAGTGGTTATTCGAGCATGTTTTATAACCCATGCTCCTAATGCAAAGCATTTAAAACGTAAAGTGCTTAAGGTGGCTTGGGACTTGCTCTTCAGAACTACTTGACGGAACAAGGCCAATAGATTATAAGCCATTAAAATACTTCTAAAAGCCGCTTCTGTTTTCATCAATTTCATACCGCCCCATGCAGTTACAGAATGACCGCTAAATTCAATCTTATCAATGACACCCATATGGTGAAAATGCCTTTTAAACGAAAGGTCGGATTTTATTTGAAATTATGCCAATCTTTAAATTCCATGCATAATCCGGGTTGAAGGAAGGGCTAACTGTACAAGGTAATGCAATTGAGAAAATCAGCTGCGATGTTACTGGGTTCGATGCGGAGATTTATTTTTTGAAGATTGATAATGGTCTGTGTCAAAATACGAGCAAGATCATTATTACAAAGTAACCTGGGTAAACTTTGCAAGGTTTGCTAGAATTTTTCTGCTATTGGAAATTCGAAGCGATCAACCGCGCAGTTTCTTCAAATTCTTCTTTAGAAAATTTTAATTTTTCCTGCCTGAAATCACAATCCCTCATGGTATTAATGGGAATAAGGTGTACATGCGCGTGCGGGACCTCCAACCCAATTACGTGCAACGAAAGACGTTTGCATGAAATGACTTTTTTAACAGCTTCGCCAACTCGTTTCGAGAAATCCATAAGACCAAGGTATGTTTCAGTGTCAAGATCAAAAATATAATCCACTTGTTTTTTAGGTATTACAAGGGTATGGCCTTTTTTAAGAGGGAACACATCTAAAAAAGCAAGGTAATTGTCATTCTCTGCAATTTTGTAACACGGTATTTCGCCAGCAACTATTTTCGAAAAGATACCCGGCATTTTTGTATTAAATAGAAATTTCAGAAACCTCAAAGGTAACTTTACCGGCTGGAACCTGAACATCTACTTTCTCTCCAACCTTTTTACCAAGTAATGCCTTGCCTATTGGAGAATCTACTGAAATCTTACCGATTTTAATATCTGCTTCATTCTCCGCAACAAGCGTGTATTTCATTGAAGCCCCATTATTGAGGTTCTTTATTTTTACAGTGGTAAGAATGCTCGCTTTAGTCAGATCGAGCTTAGTCTCGTCAACTATACGCGCGTTGGCAATTACATCTTCCAGTTTTGCTATGCGTAATTCCAGCAAAGCCTGCGCTTCTCTTGCAGCATCATATTCTGCGTTCTCGCTTAAATCTCCTTTATCCCTTGCGTCTACAATTGCCTGGGTTGCGATTTTGCGCTCCACGCTTCTTAGCTGATGCAATTCGTCTTTCATTTTCTGCAAGCCCTCTTCGGTATAATATCCTATTGCCATATATATGTAATTAAAAAAAACAAAGAATCCCGTCCCGATACAATCGGGATACGGGACTCTTCTATTAACAAAAATACAAAAAAAATCTAAAGATTCAATCTTAATCCAAAGGAATGTGTACCGCCGAATGGATTGCTAAACCGGTAAGAGTAATCCAATCCGATTGTAGATTTTTTCTCACCAAAAGGCACTTCGAAGGTCATACCAGCTGCAGGGCCGGTAAAAGCATTTCTTCTTTCATTCGTAAGCATGTTTTTTTCCACAAAACTTCCCACCCTGAACATGAGCATTTCCTTCCAGGCATATTCAAGGCCAAACATTCCATTGTCGTAACTGAAGGAGTTAGAAGTAAAATTTCCATTCAGAGATAACCGGTGTCTTTTTGATAAGCCCGTAGAATCTTTAGTAAGGTAAAAATCGTAAGAAGCACCAATATTTACTAGTGTAGGTAACTCAAAAGCAGATGACCTGTTATTTACAGTTAATTCGTAGGAACCATTAACAGAGGTAACAGCTGCCTGGCGGCTCAAACCATCACCCACGTAACGCATTTTAGGTCCCCAGTTTCTCAGGGCGATACCAAAATGTACCTGGTCATATTTTCCGGTATGATATTGTATACCGGCGTCTATGGCCATTCCACGCGCTGCCGCATTTGGAATTTGCTCGTTGATCAATTTAAAATTAATCCCACCGTAAATATTATCAGAAAACATTTTAGCATAAGACAGGCTTATATTATAAAAGGTAGGGTTGTAGGTCCCAAGGCCCCCTTCCGGTTGTTCTTCTGTTGTGATCGGAATTTTACCTGCGTTAATAGAAACCACGCCAAAACCAATTGTACCTGTTTCACCGATACCCTGGGTTAAACCAAAACTATTAATAAAAATATCGGTTCCCTGTAACCAGTTGGAACGGTTAAAAATAACTTCAGTTTTGCGTGTAAAAGCCGTTCCTGCAATGTTTAAAAATTGCGCTTCTAACCCTCTCACCTTGGCTGAATTTGCACCGGCCATTCCTGTATTTCGCGCGTATGGGTTGATCAATAACTGGCTTGCACCTGCCTGACCCATACGTTCGGGGTTCCCTGCATTTACACTCAGTGCGCATGCAAGAGAAACCGGTAGGGCAAAGTATATTAAATTTATCTTCATAATGTTCTTTCTTTATGATTAGTAGCTTTGAACGTCTAATGGGCGCATTACACCGAACCATTTAAGTATCTTTTCACCAACTCCCGGGGCATCAATGTGGAAAATATAGAGCCCGCTCGCTACCGAAATATTATTTTGGTTTTTCAAATCCCATTCTAAATAAGATGCGCGTTTTGACGTTTTAATATCAC
>JAYSYG010000214.1:0-5999 GCA_043716685.1 Sphingobacteriaceae bacterium
CGCTACATATTCGTCCACATTAAATGTATAAGGCTCTGAAGATTTAAGATTAAACAATTTCTTTGTTAGTTTATCTTCTATAAACACTTCACAGTTATATGGGATAGCAAGTGATTCAGCTCTTTTGAACGTAAAAGCTCCAAGCATGTTTAATTCAATATTCATTGAAGTGAGTGCAACTTTTAAAGAAGGAAGGCGGGTAATAACGATCTCCTTATTTTGATTTGTTGTACCCCTTATTGCGGAAAAATCCGGTTCTTCTGTAGAAACAACATACCCAATTTTTGCCTGGTTTGTAGCCTTTAGAGGTTGGCGAATTTTACGAACGTCACTTTGGGACATTGCTGTGAACTGGAGTGCAATAATACTAATACACGTAATAATAATTTTCATGTTGTAATTTAAATAAAGGTTTGTAAATACTATTTGATATTAATTCGCAGAAATCGTTTGAGGATTTGTCTTATCTAAAACATGGATCACAAACCTGTTCTGCATGAATTGATCTGCATGAAAGGTATAGGGAAGTGGCGATTTCAAATTAAAGATCTTTCCTGTTAATTTATCCTCGATAAATACCTCTCGGTCATATGGAATTTCCAAAGAAGAATGTTTTTTGAATGAAAAATATCCAAGTACTGCCAATTCAATATTAAGAGACGTAATAACCTGGGTGGACATGGGAATGCCTGTAATGACTATTTCCTGGCATTCATCGGTCTTTCCCGTAGGTTTTACTCCATCAGGATCCCTTAATGAAATAACATAATTCATTTTTGTCTCTTTTACCCGAACCTTCAATGGTTGTTGAATACTAATGGCGTTGTCTTGCGCCTTACACCAATATTGAAAGCTAATGATGCAAATAAATATGTTTACTATTTTCATGTTTTTATTGTTTAAGTGTTATTATTTCAGGGAAACAGAGTATCGCATAAGCATTTTATCCATGTGCAATATGAACCTGTTTGGTATGCGGCGGTTTACATTAAAGGAATAGGATTCAGCCGTTTTCAGGTCAAAGACCTTCCCGGTTAACATGTCTTCGATATACACATCATTATCTCCAAGGATCTTCAACGCAGCATCTTTTTTGAATGTAAAAGTTCCTGTCATGCCAAAGTCAATGGTCATATTGGTTACAGATTGTGTTGTGGGAGGCAAACTTATGATAGTTATTTCCCTGCATTTAATTGCTGCGTAGTCTTCATTTACTAAAGCTTCTACACTTTCGGAGTAACCGACTGAACATACTTCTGGACTTGATGTTCCGTTAGTCTGGCAAAAGGCGATGTATTGAAATCCCATAATGCCTAATAGTGTTGCAATAAATTTCATTTCTTTTTTTTTAATATTTATTTATAATGAGAGTGCAGATTACTTGTCAAAGATAGAGGTGACATGGTTGCGTATTGTCACGTTTGGCAGGGACAAGTTTCACATGTAAGATTTTTTGAAAATTGGTGAAGTATATCTTTTACTCAAATAAGCAGGAAAAAAACACCATTCAATTCTAAATGGATGGTCGCTAACGGTATAGTAAGCCAATTAAATCATGACGCATTCTAAACCAGGGAGGAATTTTGAAATAGAAAAAATTCGCAAAAAGAAAAAGGTATGAGCCTTAACAACCAGCGTAAGCAGGTAAAATTCTATCTTACTCCAACGCTTTTGAAATTCATTACAAACAAAAAACCACCAAAACATCTACCTGATGTTTTGGTGGCCTTCATTAGAATCCAATAATCTTTAAACAGGGTTTTTACCCTGAATAATCCTGATCAGTACTGCAATAATTGCAATTACCAAAAGGATATGAATAATTCCACCCGTGTGGAAGCCCAGGAAGCCAATGGCCCAGATAACGATTAATACTACTGCTATTGTATAAAGTAAGTTTCCCATAGTGTTTTTTTTTATTTAATTATTTATTTTATTTATTGAATTTATTTTAATAGAGTCTGTAGCCCACAGTAGCCTGTAACCACACATTTTTGTATCTTGGTGTAAAAGAAGATCCGTCACCCCTGTTAGCACTTAAATCCCAGCCATAACGACCAGATAGCACTACATGCCTGATGTTAATGTCTACTCCCATTACCCAGCCGAAAATATTTTTGCGGATATTATCGTTTGAAAATTCCTGCGTTTGAGCAAGTGTGTTTACACCATTTGTAAAAGAATCTTTTTGTTTCAGTAAATAGGAATATTGCACACCAGCAAGCAGAGATAAATAACGAAAGGGTTTTAACTGCAATTGTAAAGGAATATCAAGATAGGTACTTGTTCTATCCAGCCAATAACGATCGCCGTATATAGTTCCCGTAGAACTGAATCCTTTCTGTGAAATCAGGATCTCTGGCTGAAATCCTACAAAACTGCCTATTGGAAGTGCCACAAATGCCCCACCCACAAATCCCGTTTTGGGGTTAGCTACAAAATCCTGACCTTGTTCGTCGTACACATTCGATCTGTTTAGTCCGAATTTAATACCTGGTACAACACGTTTCTTTGCATCTCTTGAAGCTTCTATCTGTGTTGCCTTCTGAGAGAAACTTAAGGTGAACGAGAGTGCCAGAACCGTACTTAATATGCCTTTTACATTTTTCATGGTGTATTTATCTTTACACAAAGCAAGTTGCAAATCCCATACCAACTCAACTATTTAAACCGACAGCGCGAATTCTATTGAAGCCTTACGTTCCGTTTCTCTTTAGATTCAACGTGGCATAAGATTTTATGGTCCTACACTCATATGAGAAACGAATTAAGGATCAACGTCGACACAACCAGCTTGAATTACAACGACTCCGGAAAACAAACTTTGCCAATTATTTTTGTACACGGTTTTCCTTTCGATAAATCGACCTGGGATCCTCAATTTGATTTTTTAAAAGAAACGCATCGTGTAATTATCTATGACCTTCCCGGGTTTGGACAATCTACTCCTCTTAAAACTGAAGTAAGTATAGACTCCCTTTCGGATAATCTTATAGACTTTATGGATGCGTTAAAAATTAAAAAAGCAATCGTATGCGGACTTTCCATGGGCGGTTACATAGTATTAAATGCCGTAGAAAGATTCCCGGAACGATTTCAAGCCATCATTCTCAGCGATACTCAATGTGCTGCAGACTCTAAGGAAAATGCAGAAAAACGTTTAGATACGGTAAAGGAAATAGAAAATAAAGGACTAAATGAATTCACTGAAACATTTCTTAAAAAAACTTTTTCCGTACACGCGCAGAATAATAGAAAACAAACCATAGAAAGAATCAGAAAGGTAATTCTTTCGAATTCGCCTGAGTCAATTACTTCGGCTCTTAAAGCAATGGCGGCAAGAAAAGAAACATGCGCTTCTCTCAAAACTATTCTTGTTCCGACTCTAATACTTTGTGGAGCGGAAGATGTTCTTACACCTGTTGCTTTATCTGAGTTTCTTTTTAATACAATCCCTAATTCAGAAATGCATATTATTAAAAATGCTGGTCATCTTTCAAATCTTGAGCAAAGTGAGACTTTCAACGATCACTTACATAGTTTTATTTCCGATATTATTCTTTAGGAAAAACTTCTATTATTAAGGGAGGATATGATCAAGTCAGTTCTCTTAAATTTACACTGTTCTCCAGCCCATTTTAAATGAATATTTTGAGAACTAAATTCCGCGTTTTCCGACACTTTTTTTACACAATATGGGGAATTAAAGCGTTCTATGACATGATCTTCAATAAATGTAACAGGCACGAAATTATCAGTGCTTATAACATATTCACAATTTAAAAACTTAAAAAAAATGAAAAAAGTAATGCTCGTTTTATTCCTTGCGTTTGTGGGAATAAGTAATTCAGGAATTGCACAAACAAAAGTTGTGCTTAGTGATAAAAAAGGATGGCACAAGATCGGTGAAACCACTGTTGACTTTACGAAAGACCGCGATGAAGTGTCAATTATTGGCGCAGATAAGTTTGCAGCTCTGATCTTCAAAGTTGAGGATGCTCCTATTAATTTAATGGAAATCGAAGTTTTTTACGAGAGTGGGGATAATCAAAAAGTAAATGTAAACTTTCCAATTAAAGCACCAGGACAAAGCAAAGAAATAGATCTAAAAGGTGGAGAAAGAGCAATTAAAAAAATACTATTTGTGTACAAAACACTATCAAATACAAAAGATGTTAAGGCGCATGTAGAAATATACGGGCTAAAAACAAATGCGGATAAAAAATAATTTTTAAAGGCCAGGAAAGGCTGTTGGCGGGGTCAGCAGCCTTTTTTATTTAGCCCTACACCCTGTTTAGTGGTGAGATTGAGGAATTCCATGCACAATTTTCTTTTTGTGACCTCCGTGAATTAGCGTTTATCAATGGACAAGGGCACTGGCATACTTTTAACAGACATATCTTACATAATTAATTAAATAAATAACTTAAAACTAAAAAAAATGAAAAAAAATCTATTATCTCTAAAAATAGCAGTTGTAACCTTGGGAATGTTCTTCTCAAAAACTGCTATGGCCGATTTTACAGCAGTAGCTTCAGGGGATTGGAACAATGCAGCAACCTGGGGAGGTACTGTGCCATTACCGATAGTGACAGGCCAAAATATTACTATTCCATCTGGAATCACGGTAAACCTAAATACCGATGTTACTTTTACAGGTCTTCTAAAATCACTAACTGTAAATGGTGTTTTAACCAGCACCACTTCTAATGGAATTTTCATAACGCAGGGGGATCTTACCGGAAGCGGAACTATTTCCATTAATAAAATAGCGTTTTCTTCACTTGGAACTATTTCTTATGCTGGCACATTAAACCTGCGGAGCTTAGTTAATAGCGCCACTACCCTGGCTTTTGCTTCAGTGGTTAATATCACAGATACTTTGGATCTGCAAGCCGGTTCATTAGCGTTAAACGCAAATGCCAACATTACAATGGCATCCGGTTCCACCGTAAAAATTGGTAATGGCTCCATGTCTATAAATACTGGCGTTTTTAGTTCCGGTAATGCCTACAATGTGATGTATGTAGGAAATTCTAAAACCTCGGGAGTTGAATTAAACAGTGTCACTATTCAAAATCTATATGTTAATATGAATAGTAATACCGTTACTTTATCCAACAATACAACTATTAATGGAAATATTAATTTCACTTCTGGTACGGTTGATTTGAATGGTAAAAAGCTAACCCTCAAAGGTGATTTAATATCTAATGCCGGAACAGGTATAAAGAGCAATAATTTATCAAATTTAGATATACAAGGTAGCGGTGCATTAACAGGTAACTTAATGTTTACATCTGGATCCTCCATCGATAATCTTACGATTAACAGAACCACAACCGGGCAGGTAAAATTAGCAAGCTTAATTGATGTGCACGGTCACTTAAATTTAATTGAGGGAAATTTAAGTATTGAAAATGGTGGTAATATGACGATGAATGCTTCCAGCATCATTCATGTTGAAAAAGGTAATCTATCGCTTAACAGTGGTACATTCACCGGGACTTCGTTTTACAATGTAGAGTATGAAGGCAGTAGTGATGGAATTTCAAGTGTTGAGTTAACCGGATCCGGATTAACTAATTTAAAGGTGAACTATACAAACGCTACAAACAAGATTGTCTTAAACACAAATGCTTTAGTAACAGGTCAATTAAACATGATGAAAGGAAATTTTGATCTTAATGGAAAAACTCTCATGCTGAATGGCACTTATAGTCAAACTCCGCAATCAATGTTTATAGGTAGTTCCGCTTCTGAATTACATCTTAATTTATCTGCAGTTACACAAAACACGCTTTATTTTGAAAATTCAAATGCAGCCAATCAAACATTAAGGAAATTAAAAATTAATACTGCAGGAGTAAATTCAATCCAGCTTGGATCTAAACTAATTATCAATAATGAACTTGCTTTCGTTATGGGAAAAATTGCTTTAGGCAATGGAGATCTTGAAATTGCGCCTTCGGCTTCAATTACAGGTTATGATGACACAA
>JAYSYG010000215.1:0-17948 GCA_043716685.1 Sphingobacteriaceae bacterium
CTATAAAATAAAATATAAAGACGCAGAAGGAAACCTCTATGAAAAAGTGGGAAATCTTTCTTTAATGAAATAAAAAAACTTACCCGAGAAAACCAAAGGCTGCCTCACCCACAGAGCAGCCTTTTTTATTTATCAAAAACTCCAATTACAAACAATTTTCAATTAAGCTCCATAGGGGCGACCCGTTTAGTGAAGTTCCACTATTATTTATCGCAGGCTTTTATAAAGTCTGTCATTAAATACGCGATCAGCTTACCTGTTTTGTTATCTGCTTTAATGTGGGAAAGCACCGGTGCCCCTTCTGCAATATGAAAATAAAGTATGTTTAATTGTGTCGCTGCCTGGTGAATATACTGCCTCGCCTGCATTGGAGAAATACCACTACTCGTTTTCGCACTGGAAGGAACATTCGTTATAGCGTCCAGATCAATTTCCAGTCCACACGGTTCTCCTTTTACAAAGCCAATACATTGTTTAAGTGCAGATCTATAATCCAGGTCTTCTCTTACGAAAACAGATTCATAAGTATTATAAAATAACTGAGAAGGATGTTCCCTGAATTTTTGAATGGAGGAATTATTATTGTATTGCTCATGCATTGCCAGGACTGCATATTTATTTAAAAAATTTCGCTCGTACGCATAACTGAAGCCATTTCCGCTGTGTCGTCCTTCCAACTCACGAAAATCAAGGTGCGGATCACAGTTAATGACATTTATCTTTTCGCCTTTTGCTTCCGAAGCTCCTTTTATATTTCCAAAAGAATTATTGTGTCCGCCACCAATAATAATTGGAATTTTATTAAGACCTACAATAAATTTTACGAGTTCACTAACACGTAAGTCTAATACCGAAACCAACTCCCTCAATTTTGCCATCTCGCCCCTGTTCTTCATATCTAATTCAACTGCAGCATCCATAAGATCATCTACAAACACTTCCCCTAAAACAAAAACAGAATCCGCATTTAAAAATCCATTGTTCTGCTGATTTAAAAAACTGTCGAGCGCCGGTTTGAAAGCCGTAGCCGCCCCTGCCCTGCCGTAATTTGCGCGAACACCAATATCTTCAGGAATTCCAACAATTACAAATCTTGCCAATGAGTTCTCCAGGTCGCTTTTCCAGTTTGCCCGAGGAGTCTGAACTACTTCACCTATTTTTTCTTCACTGCTTCTTTTACGTGTAATTCTTGAAATTTCTTCCCTTGTAAATGCCTTTACATTTTTTATCATGATGCCTGCGAAATTACAGAAAATTAATCCCCGTTTGATACGCTCAACTGCAATTTTACTTTACATTTATTTTAACTCCGGGTATATCTCGGATATCTTCAGGTGATTGCACCTTAATATCTTCTACATAAATTTTTGAATTTACTTTTAATCGCGCTATCGCCTCGCGTGCCCTTTCTGATAGGGTATTTCCTGGGCATTTAAAATACTGTACACCCATGCCGGGAATAAAAACAGTGATCGCAAATTCCTTTATTACAAAAGAAGTTTTAAAATCAAAGCTGGCAACATCCAGTCCAAGCGCATTTATATTTTTTGCTGCTGCTGCCTTCATATCCAAGCTGCCAACCACATTTTGCCCGTTAATGCGCAGAGGAGGATTCGGAATGCGCTTCACTCTGAATTCAAGTGGCGAACCTTGTTTAACCAATCTTCCATCTACCTTCTGGAAGACAGTAACCGTGCAGGTTCCTGAGCCATTCACTTTGGCAGTGTACTTACCATTGTTATTATTCTGCAGGCTGCCGTTACATCCGCTAATAGTTACCACAAGATCGGTAGGTGCTACGCCTGCTGCCGAAACAGTAAGAGGATTTTCAACACCGGCATATAATACGTTCATTTTATCCGGACTCACTGCTACAGCTGCATTGGCTACTACGTATTCGTTCCTGTACTTAAAATATTGATACTTACCCGTGCCATCCCTGAATTTAATCCATCCTTTTATTTCCTTATGCCCAACGCTACCTGTTGGAAAATTAATTTTACCTGTTCCCTTGTCTATCGGCAAAATTACAGCGTCATTCGCTACTACACCCGTAGCGGTATCCAAATCTCCCATAATAAACTGAAGATTATCCTCTTTAAAATCAGTTGAAGCGGCGCTTAAAAAAACATCGGCCATAAACGGAGAACCCGATTGAATGTATTTACTTACTGGAACAATTCTTGCCTGCATCTGGTTAAATTTAACTGACAGCTTGCCCGAAGCTGAAGCAAATACATTTACCATCTCGCCTTCAATATTCCGGATATCACTCTGCATTTTTGAAAGATTCGTAACCACAGCAGCCAGAGGCTGGTTGTAGAAATTCTTATATTCCCATTTCACGGCCTTCCCTTCATCATCCTTATAATTCTCTAATGGCCTTAGTAGTTTTATTCTTTCCTTCAGCAAGCGGTAATCATCCTCCGGTAATTTTAATCCGGGTTTATCTTTCATCTGATCTATCATATTTTCAAGAGAATCAGACAGTGATAAAATCGTTTGTTTTAATTCTGAAGCGGAAAACTTACCCTGTTTTGGTTTCAGCTCATCTGACCCCATAAGAAAAAATGTAGGCTTGTCATAATTATCCAGCCGTTGTACTTCTGCAAGCGTAAGCGTATCGGCTCCCTTTTCATCTTCCGTATAGTTGATCACTTCTTTCTTTAAACTATCCAGGTAAGCGTAAACTTTTTGAGTAAGCTTATTTGATTGCTGCGCCTTTGCATAATAAGGAACAAATTCATGACGTCCCTGGTTTATAGCATCCCCGAAGGCTTCCATGATCTTCTGGGTATTATTTGTAAAGTTGGAATTGGTAGTTTCAATACTTTCATTGATGTGAACAAATCCCTGTAACACTTCCTTACTCACATTCAGCGCTAATAGGCATGTAAGTACAAGGTACATTAAACTGATCATCTTTTGTCTGGGGGTTTCTTTTGTGCCTGCCATGGGTTATAGTTTTAAGCTATAAACACAAAGAATTAAAAACGATACAGACTTTATTTTTTTGAACAGGATGTCACTTTTGTAAAATTCTTAGTTATTAGAATTCTTCAGAAGTTTGTATATCCTTAAACACAGAGGCAGTAAGGTAAAAAGAATAATGCATTCACCTCAGAAGATCAGTAAGAGATTTTTACACTGTGCATGGTGCCTCTGTTACTCCGCGTTGAAAAAATGTTAAAGTGCAGAACTTGTGAAATACTTCCACACCGCATCCTCACTTATAGGGAAAGCTTGTAGACTTATCTCTTCCTGCTTTACAGGATGAATAAAATTAAGCTGGTAGCTATGCAGATGAATGAACCCCCCTTCATTGGTGCGGTTAAATCCATATTTCACATCTCCTTTTATGGGACAATCAATTGCAGACAACTGGCAACGGATCTGGTGATGACGGCCAGTGAATAGTTTTATTTTTAATAAATGATAATTGTCTGAAGAAGCCAGGAGTTCATATTCCAGTTCTGCCTTTAATGCATCGCCGGTTGGTTTTGCAAAAGCTTTAGACATATTCGTCTTTTCGTTCTTTATAAGATAATGAACGAGCCGTTCGGATTCTTTAGGTGGTTTATTTTTCACAACCGCCAGATACGTTTTGTGAATAGTCTTTTCACGGAACAATTCATTGAAGCGCGAAAGTGCTTTACTTGTTTTGGCAAAAATAACGAGGCCGCTTACAGGCCGGTCTAATCGGTGGATCACCCCACAAAAAACATTTCCTGGTTTATTATCCCTCAGCTTGATAAAATTTTTTATTTTTTCACTTAATGGCATATCCCCGGTCTTATCTCCCTGCACAATCTCTGAAGGCAGTTTATTCACAACCAGTATATGATTGTCTTCATAAACAATTTGTTCCTTCCAGATGGAATCTTTATTTATCTTTCCAATCATTATCTACCGTATACCCGTTTTAGTGTTTTTCTTCCGGACCTTAAAAATTACATTCAGCTTGTATTCGATTCCTTGTGAGGGAGACAATGCAGGCGACTGCGCCAGGTAACCCGAATTATTGATCAGGAAATAAGCCTCTGTTCCCGTTACAAAATAATTTTCCTTCGCAGTTTTGGTGAGGGACTTTTCGTTACTGAACCAGATGGGCCAGTCGAATCTCGGATTTGCTTTCAGATAATTGGTATATGTTTTTAAACTATCATCAAGGCAGATGCTTAAAAAAATTATTTTATCACCAAAGGCTTTTCTCATAGAAGCAATTTTCGGCATCTCCTTTAAACTCTCAATATTCCGTGTTGAGAAAAAATTAAGGTAAACCCATCTTCCTTTATAGGCACTCAGACCCGAAATTGTTCCTTCCCTGTTACGTGCCGAAAAACCAGGCGCTGCGGAACCAACCTGCATCTTATTAAAATAAGCAAGCATGGTAGAGGCAATTTTCTTATGCTCTTTATTTTTTGTTGCAACATTTATTTGCGAGACTATACTCTCTACTGCTTCTGGAACAAAATCGATGCTGAAATAAAAGTCCCACAGATTTTTGAGTATTACCAGTTCGCGCAGGCTGTCATTTTTTAAAAGTTTATCCTGTCTCACAAAATTAAGCAGGGCTGGATAATCGGCCCGGGTATTAATGATGTTGTAAAGCGATTGCCCTTTACGCCCTGCAGCAATGGCATTTAGGTAACCTTTAAAACAGACATTAAAGAACTGCATGTATTCAAAATGGTTGTATTGTATTGGCCTGTTGGAAATATAGGAATTGATCAGGTAGTTTTCGCCCCGGGAAACACTTGCATTGATAGAGGCAATCGAATATATCACATAACTTCTGAAATAGTCATTCGTGATCTTTGTGTAACGGCTGTAGCATAATTTTTGAAGGGAGTCTGCGCGGCGAAACATGGCGGGTCTGCTTAAAAACCGGCTATCCTCCATAAGGAAAAGCGTGTTGTATTGTTCCTGATAATCAAAGATCAATGCATTTAATTCTGTGCTGTCTGTACCCAACACGCCAATGTTTACGGTTAGTTCAGCATCATTATTTCGGTTTAAATTTTTGTCCAGTTCAGGAATCGTAATGCCATAGGCATAGTCCGGCTGCACATATAATTGCGCCACAACATTTTCGATCTTAAAATAAACCGGCTGTGTATAGAGCGATTGAAAATACAATTCAAAATAACCATCCGTTTCGATCGTATCCTGGCTTTCTTTTTGTTTGTTAAGTGTAATATGGTCGGTACCCGAGAATAGCTGGATCACTTTTCCCGCATACGAAGGATGAGTCCTGCCCCTGATCAGGATATTCTGAGAAAAAGTCTCTGTAAAAAAAAACAGGAATAATAAAAAGTATGTGATGCTGCTGCGGATACGTCGTTATAATAAATGATTAGGCGAAAGATACATCAATTCTCAATTTTATAGATCACAAACATGTCTTTATAATTAATTGAAATATCCCTGAATATTTTTTCCGTGCCTGTATTTGCATAGTAATAGTCAAAACCAATTCTTTTAGGTGTTACGAAAACTTCATCTATTTGCACGTTGTAATATACTGAACTGCGTTTGCCACCCGTTACAAAAACAGGTTGAGTAGTATTAAATGTACATTTTTGAAGACAGGCGTAAGGCCCGGCAAAACCTCCCACATGAATGGCATAATCAGCTGTTAGTGGCGTGTTTGACGTATTAAATGCGCCTTCCAGTTTAAAAAAAAGATAGCCCTGTTCCCAGTTCCAGAACATGCCTCTTCCCGGGTTGAGATCGCCCTGTTGTACCCCGCTCACATTACGAAGACTATCTACGCCTATTAGAAATTCTACTTTTCTGTAATTCCCGGGAGGTACTTGTTTCATGGCAAAAGATGTGTTACCAGTCACATGCTCCATCAGATGATAGCTTTCGGACTCCACGTAAACAGAACCATCTTCACGTGTTAGTCTGATATTTGAAATATAATAATTGAATTTAGTAACGGTAAAACTATCTTCGGTGGCATTGGTGTACATTTTTGTTTCCGGAACCAGGTCTTCGTTTTTCACTTTCGCACGAAACTTAAATATGACTTCTCCCGGCACTGAAGGTTCGGAGGGAACCGGTTCAATTTTTGTGTCCTTTACACAGGAACTAAATAGTATAATTGGCAGCACAACTATATAAAACCCGGATCTGGTCATACACAAATTTACGAAAATTCTGCGGAAGACTTGATTTAATTAAGACTTAGCTGTTTGAACATTCTGTCAGAGAAAATCACATAGATGCATAGATTTCATAGAAGAGAAGACCACACAGAAATGTTTCACATGCGAAACATTCTCCTCTATGAAACGTTCTAGAAATTTCGTTTAATCTATCCCGACTATATTCCTAATGTTATTTAAAAAAAGCCAGATTCAAGGAACAGGATCATACCCGTGTCCACCCCAGGGATGGCAACGCAGTATCCGTTTTAATCCCAGCCAACCTCCTTTAAACGCTCCATATTTATTAATCGCTTCAATTGAATATTGACTACAGGAAGGTGTGTAACGGCAGGCGTTTGGCAGCAAGGGCCTTATGGCGCCCTGGTAAAATTTTACAAGTAATATGGCGATCCACTTAAACACTTTTAAGATTGAGAAGCTCTTTTCATGAGCATTTCCCCTACTTTCCTATCGATGATCAAGGTAAAATCCGCTTCCTTCAGTTCATCCAGCTTGATCCAGCGTAATGCCTGCGCTCCTTCTTTTTTCTCGTAGTTATGCGCTGTGGTACTTACTTTAAAATCCAGTTTACCCAAAGGGTTTACAAGATAATAGATGCTAATTACCTGGCTATTGGTGTCGAAAGAAGAGGTAACAAAAAAATCGGTGGTATAAAAATGATCGCTGATCTCTATGTCCAGGTTCAATTCCTCCTTAAATTCACGGATCAGGCAGTCTTTTGTTCCTTCCCCAAACTCCAAACCACCACCAGGAAGCTTGGTAATTTTATTCTTTTTGATGTATTCATCTGACACCAGTATGGCGCCATCATTGATTAAAATACCGTAAACACGAACGTTGAACTTGCTGGACACAGAGTAAAATTAGAATTTAAACCCTGATAATAAAAAGAAAAAGTCTTAAAATTAGCTAAGAGCCTGTTTATTATTGGTTTAATGCTCTGAAAAGTCTGCGCCTGATAATACGATTTCAATTTAACTTCTTAAACAACTAAGTTTTTGTTACTTAATACAACGAAAAAAAATATTTTGGTAGTGAATAAAAAGTCCCGGACACTATTCCCAATTTTTCAGCTAATATTAACGGCTTTTCTATCGCGTCAGATAAATTTATTTCTCCCCCCATTTAGTCAAATTTAAAAGGGGTTTTTTATGTCCGGAAAAAACACTAGTTTTGGTTGTAATGAAAAGAATACACGTCCTTTTCCCCTTCCTGTTTATTCTGCTGATCTGCCTTATTTCTGCCAGGTTCCTGTTCTTTGTATCCTATATTCACATACAGAAAGCAGAATTCCGTAAACAATTGATTGTAAAAGAGACCCGGGATATAGTTCAGTTTGAATTTAGCGAAGACGCGCTTTTTCTTAATAAAAATGGGGTTGAGTGGAAAGAAAAAAACAAAGAGCTTGTTGTAAAAGGAGTGTATCATGAGGTTGTAAGCATCACTAAAAAAAACGGCCGGGTAATTGTGTCGGCGATAGAGGATAAAACAGAAAATAAATTGTTCCAAAAGTATTTTGCACTGAATAAGCATATACAGCATGGCGCATCAGAGCTCATAAAACACCTTCTTAGCTTTACATATCTTCACACCCCCTTTAGTTATGAATTCAAAGCGAGTTTTCAAGAAATAAAACCGGAAACAAAAAAAACTCTCTCTATTTCTTCCAAGTATGTTTTAAAGAGTATTAAACCGCCGGAAATTCAGTCTGTATTTATCTGACAGTATGCCTGAATAATTTTTTGAGGTTTAAATTTCTATTCTCTTAATTTTAAAACAATATCATGAAAAAACTAATTATGGTTCTTTGCGCTTTAGCATTTATTACAATACCCGTATTAACTTCCTGCAAAAAATATATTGACGGCCCGGCATTTAGCCTGCGTACTAAAAAAAACCGTCTTCAGGGAGAATGGAAGCTTGATTCCTATTCCGTTAACGGCGCAGATAAAACAAGTGATTTTACATCTGAATATGGTGCAAACTATATGCTTGACATTGAAAAAGGTGGTAAATACAAAGTATCTGGTAATAAACCGGATGCAGGAACCTGGTCTCTTGGAGAAGATAAGGACGACGTCTATTTTCAATCCAGCACTACAGGAACGATAGAAACATCTTTCAGGATCCTTCGCCTTGCAAATAAAGAACTGTGGGTGAGAAATGTCTCTTCCAACGGAGTTATGTCCGAACTTAAGTTAAAGCAGTAGCCATTTGTAAAAGGACTATTTAAATTGGACAGTCCTCAATCTTTTCATGTTACGGTATTTTAATACAATAGCAGTTAGTATGGTTATGTGCTACTCCTTCTCTTTAAAAGGACAAAACACATTAGCTGGTACAATAAGGTCGCACACTGACAGCAGTGGTTGCGGTTCTGCTATTGTTTACCTTCCCGATCTGAATATTCAGGCCCTTTCTGATGGGAATGGCGATTTCAGGATAGATAATATTCCCAGGGGCTACTATTCAGTCCAGGTTCTTAAGCCCGGTTTTACTTCCTTCAGCGGTCTTATTTTTATTAGTGATACACTTACACGAAAACTAATTTACTTAAAAGCCGGTAACAATAATCTTGAAGAAATAGTTGTATACGGAAACCAGCAGGATAAAAGATCAGAAACATCCAATAACATAGAAGTACTCGATTCCCGAACCATGCGTGATATGGGCGCACTCAACCTAAGCGATGGCATTGCCAAATTGCCGGGAGTAAACCAGTTAAGCACCGGCGCAGGTATTTCAAAACCTGTTATTCGCGGATTATTCGGTAACAGGATCCAGACAGTATTGCTTGGAATGCGTTTTGATAATCAACAGTGGCAGGATGAGCATGGTCTGGGACTTTCGGATATGGGTGTTGACCGGATCGAAATAATAAAAGGCGCTTCTTCTCTTTTTTACGGCAGCGAAGCCATGGGTGGAGTGCTTAATATTATCAGTGAAAAACCGGCACCGCTCAATAAAACACAATCCGATGTTTCAACACGGCTTTTTTCCAATACTTACGGTTATGCGGTTGACGCAGGAGTAAAAAGAAGCACTCAAAAAATAAACTGGGGCATCCGACTGGGAACGGAGTCACATGCGGATTATAGCGATGGGAACGGAACCCGGATCTTAAATTCACGGTTTGGCGGGAATATGGCCAAGGTTTTTATAGGTTTTAAGAACAGGCACTGGGTAAGTGAAAACAATTACCTTTTATCACAAAATAATTTTGGTTTTTTGATGGACGCCTACCAGTTGTACGATAAACCAGACGATCGTCTCGCCAGAAATTTTGAAAGGCCGCACCATACAGTAATAATGAATATGGTTACTTCGCAAAACACTTTTTTACTCAGAGCTTCGAAATTAAAGATCAATCTCGGGACACACATAAATAACAGGCAGGAACAGGAAGGAGCCGGTGGTATTAGCCTGGATATACTTCTTAAAACCTATTCCGGATTATTTTTATGGGTAAAGAACTTCAACCAAAGCACTGAACTTTCAATTGGTTCGCAGGATCAATTCCAGACGAATGAGAACCTTGGATCCCGGGTAATTGTTCCTGATGCCAACTTGGGTGAAGCCTCTTTGTTTGCCTATTTAAAAAAGAAAGCGAAGTTTATTGTGGCTGAGGGAGGACTCAGGTATGATCTTAAAAACATCCGGACCTTTGAAACCCAATCATTAAATAACGGCAGCTTAAACAACCCGGGATACAATATTGTGCCTGTAAATAAAACCTATAACACAGTTAACGGTGCCATCGGACTAAGTGTTTTTGATACGAAGCATTTCAACGCTAAATTAAATATTACTTCCGGTTACCGTGGGCCTAACCTGGCAGAACTCTCATCGAATGGGCTGCATGAAGGAAGCTTGCGTTATGAGTTGGGTAATGTCAATTTAAAAATTGAACAAAACCTTTGCGCCGATATTTACTACGAATACTATACCAACTGGATAACTGTTTTTGCAGATGCTTACCTGAATGATTTTTTTAATTATATCTATTTGCAACCCGATAGTTCAGACTATCTTGGATTCAGAATTTATAAGTATGTACAAAAAGATGCGGTGATTAAAGGCGTGGAAGGAGGAGTGAAAATTCATCCAGCCACGCTTAAATTTATCCGGCTGAACTCAAGTTATTCGGGCATCCAGGGACAAACAGAAGACAAGGAATACCTGCCTTTTATTCCTGCCCAAAAGATCAACAACGAGTTAAGGCTTCAAAAAGACAGACTGAAAAGTTTAAAGAATTCTTTTATTTCCATTGGCTATACGTATGTGTTTGCACAAAATAAACCCAACCAATTTGAAACAAAAACAGCTTCCTACCAGCTGGTTAATGCAGGTATTGGGACAGAGTTTTCTAATGAAAAGAAAAAACTAATTATCTCTCTCTCCGGCAACAATCTTTTAAACGAAGTCTATTACGACCACCTTTCCCGTTTTAAGTATTTCGGGATCTACAACATAGGAAGATCAGTTTCAGTCAATTTAAAATTTCAATTTAATTAAATTACAAATATGAAAAAAATTGCAACGCTTTCCTTACTGGCCCTCGCGCTTAGTTTATTTTCTTTTTCATGCAAAAAGAAAAAAGTAGACAAACATATACCTCCTGATGTTGTTCTTAAATCAGGTGGCATTTATACGGATGGAGATAGATCGATTAATAAAAAAGATACCGTTGTGGTTGGAATAACCGCTACCAAAACGGAAGACGATCTCAAAACGTACAATGTATCTTATTATTACGATAACAACACAACAAGCATCACATTTTACAATTACATCCTCAACAGCTCCGAGGTAAGCTCTTACACCCACGATATTAAGATCGGCGCCAGGAACCAGGCAGGTACAGAAAAATGGGTGTTTTCAATTGTAGACAGGGATGGGAACATTACCCAGAAAACAATTATTTTAACCGTTAACTAATACCGATTTCCAAACGATATATTCTAATTTCGCAAAAAGCTAAATTATATTTGGATTTGTTATAACACAGGTAGTTTCGCAATAAATTCTCAACCTACCGGTAGTTAACGTCATTTATATTACTTTTTTTTTAAAAATTATTCCTGCACTGACGTTTTATTTAAGGATCGATTTTAAGGTATTTATCAATTTGAGTAAAAAAAATTGCATCTTTGAAAAAATTTAAACGAAGTGACCTATCGTTAACGTCATTAAATATTACAATTATTCAAAAACAAGGTCTCAGTAATTATAAGTGTTGCCTGATCTTTGTTAGCAGATGGTATCTGCCTACTAGCAGTTGCTAGCAGCTGGCCTATTTTTCGAGATATGAAAACTGTCCGCATGGAATTATTGAAGTGTCATTTATTTTTAGTTTAAAAGATATTACCGATGAATTTTCGTTTGATGTTAAAAGTTTTGTTTCAAAAGGAGTCGTTGGGTCAGGATATTTTGTGTCAGTCAGTACCCCAAAAGTTAAAACACATTTTTCATTCGGGCTTAATGTTTTGTTTAAGTGTTCAAGTTTGCCAATTTCAAAATCCAAAAATCTTTTTAGTTCCATAGAAATACTATGGTCAAAGTGTTGCTCATTTGGTGTCAAGTGTCTGGGTAACAAAAAAACTTTTGAATTGCTGCTATTGCTTAAACTCATTTCTGTTTTTGAGAAACCGATTTCAAGTTGAATTGGAATTATTGTGTCATTCGTAATTGTTATTGTATAATATCTGTAATTATACTCTGTCTTAGAAGAGTCCAAATATTGAAACCCTTGTCTTTGACCGTTCTCAATATAAAGTCCAATTTTCGATTGATCTGTTTTACTCACTTGGTCGTTGGTTGAAAAGTCGGTTATCGATTGACCTGTTATATGCGCTTGGTCGTCGGCTGAAATGGCGGAACAACCATAAAGGCAAACTAAAAATACAAGTTGGTATAAGTGTTTAACTGTCATGGTTGTTGTATTTGCATGGCTGCTAACTGTATACTTAAAAGTAACACATAAAATTAAAGTAATTAACGCACCAATGTAATATTCCCTTCGCGTTTATATTCCTTTCCATCTGTTCCAATGGCTGTCAGCATATAGTGATAAACTCCTTCAGCAGAGTCTTTACCATACTGGTTCTTGCCGTCCCATTCGATATTGCCAGCGGTACTGTTTAATACATACACCTTATGGCCCCAGCGGTCATAGATAGAAATAGAAATATTTACGAGATTTGTTGCTTTAACAAAAAAGAGATCATTCACATTGTCTCCGTTAGGTGAAAAAATATTGGGAATTACCAGCTCCGAAGGAATGTCTACAACAATCTCCTTTATAACCGTATCAAGACACGTACCTTTGTTTATGAACATCTTCACCGTGTATTTACCCGGCAAATTGTAAACCGTTAGCGGGGAAACTCCGACCGATTGTGTTACCTGGCTGGTCCCATTTCCGAAACTCCAATACGACGTAATATTAGCATTACCGGTAGTGGATGAAGAGTTGTTGGTGAATGTAACAGTTAGTGGTGCAAATCCAATTGCCGGTTCAGGAATAAATTCTCCTATCAGTTGCCCGTCTATTACGTCTACAAAACCAACGCTTTCGCAGCCATTCAAAGTATTAAGAACATTTATCTGGTAGCGGCCTACTAAGTTGGTTTTTAGTATGGGTGTATTAACAGGGCCTGTAATTGCACCTGGTGCTACTGTCCATGAATACGTATAAACCGTAGTTGAACTGTTTGTGAGTACAGGATTAATGGAAATTATTGAAGCCCCGCAATCCAAAACAAAAGGCTTTGGTGCTTCAGGCCTATTCACGTTCGGGTAGTCCCTGAAATCCGCTACAGTTTTAGTACCGACAGAAATACACCCATTATTCAGATCTTTTGCTGTCATCGTATACGTTCCCGGCATAGAACCCACGTAAGTAGTGCTTACTTGTAAAGGGGTCTGAGGTGTTGGCCCTTGCCATAAAAGTGCTATTACAGGTAAGGAAGGCGGTCCGAAAACGGGAGGAATATTCGAGCTGCTGAAATTGGTTAAAACAACTGTTGATGTATTACATGTGATCTGGTTACCACCTACAATGACTGCATTTGGCCGGAAAAGATTTTGCATCATTGGCACTACAGAAAAACTAACACAGGCATTGCCATTATCTACTATCGTGAGCGTGTAGTTTGCAATAGCCGTATTTGTTGATGCTACCGAATTAGACATAACGGTTATCGTACTGCCGCTAACATTACCGGGTGTGCCCGGAAAAGACCAGTTATAGCTAACATTTGGCGTGATACTTTGTCCTTCTAAAATAACACTGGGTGTATAGCAGGTAAGTATTTGCTGCGGAACTATGGCAGAGATCTGTGGACTGAACGTATTTTGAAGAACCGACAGCTGTACCCGTGTTTCACAAAGATTTGTATTGTCTTTTGTTATGATCGTCCATGTGCCTGGAACCGTTACCGAATATATGCTTAAAGCACTCAGTGTACCTGAGGGAACAAAGCTGGATGTACCCGGGCCAATGATCGTATAAGACACCGGACCGCCGGATATAGGTGCGGTATCGGCACCATCAATACTAATTGTAGCGAGGCTTTTAGTCGTACAACCCAGTGAGAAATTTTGCGGACTACTCACACTGTAAGTAGGAAAACCTGAACTGGAGGTAACAGTAAATGTCTTACAGGTACTACATCCATTCGCATCGTTTGTAAGGCAGTGTGTGTAGATGCCTGGTCCGCCAGGTAAAAAACCTGCCGTGTTAGTATTGGCTGTCAATGTGGCTCCCTGCGGCGCAATCCAGGAATGCGTAATATTTACCGTTGGACTGGAGAAGGCCGTTACAAGGCTCACAGAAGTTATAGAGCAGGTTATGTTCTGAAATAAAGGTGTCACCGTAGAACTTGGTAGAGTCATATTCACATTAAGAGCGAATGTCTGGGTACTTACACATCCTGAGGTTGGATGCATGGCTGTAACCGTCCATGTTCCAAAAGCATTGGTAGGCGTAAAAACAGCGGTGGAGCCAACAATTGGAAGGGAACTTCCATTTGAACTTGAATAATTGTTTGTTGCAGGATTCATGAGAATCACAAGACTTGGTTGAAGACAGGTGAGAAGAAAACTGCTTCCCGGAGGAGTAATATTAAACACCGGCGGCAAAGGAATTGGATTGATCGTAAATAGTGTGGATGCTGAACAGCCCCATGAAGTAATAACGTTGGCACTGTATGTACCCGGCGCTATACCTCCTGTTGCAGATGTCTGCGCATTGGTAGTTATGCCGTTCGGCAAGGGAAACCACGATATTGTGTAACCGGGAACAGGAGTCGGAGGATTAAATGTTAGGTTCAGATTGAATGCATTTAAGGAACTTGTGCAGGTTGATTGGGTGAATGTTGGGGCGACAACTGGTTGTGCAAAAACGGACACCGTTGAGACGGCACTATTGGTAACTACAACATTCGCCTGATTGGTTCCTGTTATAAATAAGGTATAAACGGTAGTTGACAGTGGAGTGATCGTAAATATTCCTGATGTATTGGTTACACTTCCTGGTTGGATGGAGAACGTTGCGCCGGTAAGGCTGGTGTTGTTGGAGGCAGTTAATGTTACACTTTGTCCGGCACAAATTATATAATCCTGCGGCATACTAAAAAAACAGGCGCTTGAGGCAGTTGGACAGGCCAGTGTATTTACGGGCGAATATGTTCCAGCGAAACCACTTCCCGAAACGTATAGAATTTTATTCTGCTTATCAAGTTTAATATCGTAAACATATTGATTGGTTGTGGTTACATTGAGAGCTATTGGTGTAGAAGCTGTAAAAGTAGTTCCGTTAAAATTATAGATGAGTATTGAACCATTTCCTCCAAGGTACAAATTATTGCAATCATCTACTGCTATACCACCTTGTCGTTTTAGCGTGAGCGATGAAATTGTAGTTGATGCTACCTGCGCCCCGGTAGTCTTATTATACGCTGCAAGGTTAAAACCATCGAAATAAAATAAAAAATTAGCATTCACTGCCAGGCAATTAAAGCCATTAGAGCTTAAGGCCGGCGAGCCCTGGTATTGCGATTTATTTCCCTGTTCTGTAAATACCACAAATGTGCTTGGTTGCGTCCATACATTGCCGTTAAAAGTTGCATTTACAAGGCACATAGAATTTGTAAGACTACCTCCTGCGTAGTTTACGAAAATATTTCCAGCGTCATCTACTGCATGTGAAACAACATCCTGCGCAATGCCCGTATTTGTAGGCTGGAACGTAGTCAGATTAATAACTGCAGTTGTAGGATTGATGGTTACCGCTGAAATATTTGAAGAAACACCTCCACCCAAAACAAAAACTTCACCGGTAGTACAATGAAATCCCATATCCCATACCTCCTGGAACTGTCCGTTGGCAGTATTCATAAAATTATCGTAGTTACCCAAAGCATCCAGTCTTATAACCAGGTTGCCTGAACCTGCATAACCCTGACCAATATACGTTTTGGATGTGAATTTATTAACTGCAAAATTACTTGCCTGGCTGGTAATCGGAGCGCTTGTCCACGCTGGTATTGTAACGATTCCGGCAAAAGTCCATTGCAGAACACCAGCTGAGTTGTAGCGCGCAACTTTAAAAGGACTGTAGCCACCATATATATAAAGGTTTCCACTAAAATCGTAATCCACATCATACGCATAATTACTGCTGCTTAAGGATGAAATGGTAGTTACCCAGGGATCAATGACCAGAGTTTTATCATGCGAAAAATTATTTGGAAAACTAAAGCCTATCACATTCTCATTTAAGCTAAAAGCAGACGTAACGGTTTCTTTATCTTCGTAAAAACTTTGAGGAAAATGCTCGGTAATATCCCACAGAGGGGTTTTAATAAGTATGTTTCCTTCCTTGTCACTTCTCATTTTTGCAGCATCACCTGTATAGGCAAACTTAATCTGCGCAGGATCTGCGCCGGGATGGACAATTACATTATATTTTATTCCATGATCTTTGTCGTTCGGAATCGTGTATTCAATATCAATCTTATTGTACACATTTTTATACGTAATTTTTTTGTAGCCATAAGAATTGTATTCCGCCGGACCGTAAGTAAAATAATGGTTTTGTTTTTCTTCACTTTCTATATTTACATCTGAGTTTGCATTCAGCCAGTTCATATTTACGTAATACACTTCTGACGGTTTTATCCTGTCGCCTCTTCCCTTTTCAATATCCTCCAACTGACGTTCGGTGAGCGGAACAACTTTGGTGAGCTGGTATACCAGTCCCTTATCTGTAAAATAGATCTTTTCAAGGCCATTGTCCAAAACAAAATGAACTTTGTCGGGCGACGGGATCTGTTTATCGTACTGGCCTTTGTTTTCAATAAAAACGCGGGTTCCAAATACATCCTTATCATTCAGGATCTTCGGAAGGGAATTCCCATTCCCCGATTTTAAGAAGTGCGAACCAAAAATCAGCAAATAAATAAATAGATTTTTTTTCATGGGTTAAGTTTTAAAATTAGTATTCTCAACAGGCATTGATATTAAATATACTCATTTAGCGGAACTATTAAAAAATATTCGCCCGGTTATTTTTCAACTTCTAATTTTCTTACCGTTGTGATCAAACTGAAACAACTTAGTGCTTTTTGATCAAAAACTGCTGTAGTAAACACAGACAGGGCAAATAGACAAAGTATATGTGACATGACATTAGGGTTGCTGCAACAAAAAGGCACCAAAAAGTTAAACAAATATTACTTTTACGCACAGTGTTTTATCAAAATAAAAATGGATTATCTCATAATTTGTTTAGCAGCTTTCCTGGGTTCGGGCCTGACCTTCTTCTCAGGTTTTGGTCTCGGCACCATTCTCGTTCCTGTTTTCGCCCTGTTCTTTCCCATCGAGCTTGCGATTGCGCTCACTGCCATTGTTCATTTTTTAAACTCATTATTTAAACTTGGCCTGGTTGGAAAACATGCCGACAAAAAAATAATCCTGCGTTTCGGACTGCCTTCCTTATTTGCATCCTTTGCCGGGGCCTGGTTACTGACTCTTATTACCAAAGCACAACCTATGTATGAATACTCAATAGGCGCCACTTCATTTAGCGTAATGCCGGTAAAATTAACCATAGGAATTTTATTGATCTTTTTTGCGTTGTTCGATGTCATTCCAAAATTAGCAATCTTGCAATTTGATAAAAAATACCTTGTAGCCGGTGGTCTATTAAGCGGTTTTTTTGGCGGATTATCCGGCAATCAGGGCGCACTCAGAAGCGCGTTCCTGATTCGCGCCGGGTTATCAAAAGAGGCCTTTATTGCCACCGGAGTAGTAATAGCTTGTATGGTGGACGTTTCGCGCTTAACAATTTATTCGCGTAAAATTTTTAATACAGGCACACAAACCAATTATCCCCTCATTATTGCGGCTACTTTATGCGCGTTTTCAGGTGCCTATTTCGGAAATAAACTTGTAAAAAAAATAACGATCAAATCGCTTCAGTATGGTGTCGCCATTGCCCTGATTATCTTTGGCGTGCTTCTATCATTGGGTATTATTTAACAGAACCACAAACTAAGCATTACGCTAACTCATAAGGGAGCCTAACCGAGGAAATACAATTACTTCAGAAACGCATTCACAAACTTGTACGCCAATGGTTATTGAATAGCCAATAATCCTGCTTTTTGCGCCACATATAAATCTCACCCCTTTTGGGTTAGGGTTTTAACTAAAAAAAGTTGAGTGACTGACGGGGATTAATTACTTTAGGAAAATATTAAATAGACA
>JAYSYG010000216.1:0-1898 GCA_043716685.1 Sphingobacteriaceae bacterium
CCAGAAATCGACTGAACCCATTTATCCTCTGTCTATTGTAGAAGACGATGCCGATGCCGACGAAAAGATCAATATTGTAAGAAAAGTAATTGAAGGAGTTGCGGAACAGATCGCTAGCGGGGACAAGAAGGTGGAAGTTTTAAAGAAAGTAGACCTGAGCATTGTGGATGGTATTGTACGTACTTCCAAGGCCTATAATATTTCTGATATTCTTATGAGCTATAAAGCACAGCAGGGGTCTTCAAATATTTTCGGGAACATTGCAAATAACCTTTTGGCTAAATCAAAACAGGCTATCCTTATTTCCAAAATTCTCCAGCCATTAAATACATTTCAAAGAGTTATTGTAGTATTGTCGCCTAATTCTGAGCTTGAAAATGGTTTTACCCGTTCGGTAAGTAAGATCAATGCTTTATTAAAACAACTGGGAAGCACCGCCGTTATTTATGGAACAGTAAATACTTTAAATGTGTTTACAGGAATAATTGGTGATAAAAAGAAAGCGTTTTACAAATACTTTAACCTGGAAGCTTTTGACGACATACAGGAGATAACCAATACAAAAGAAGACGATCTTTTTGTTTTTTTAAGTGCACGGAAACAAACCCTGAGCTATGATTATCATGTGGATGATATGCCCAAAAAACTTCACAAGAGCAATGAATTTACCAGCTTCATAATCTTTTACCCCGATATTTCAAAAATCTTACAGGATGGAAGAATCACAGACATCACGTCGACTTCCATAGATAAGCGTTACGTAAGGGTAAAACAATTTACCGGTAAGATCACTGGCATCTTTAAAAAGGATGAGGAAGGTGAGGTTCCGGAATAGCACATAAAAACCTCATTGGTTTATTACTTTTATCTTTGTCAGGCATAATAAGAATGTATTCAGCAAAATTATGGCGAAGGTATTTTTTATTTCTTTGGGTTAATTCCCCGAAGCCGATAGTTATCGGCTCTGCTTCGCTTTTTTTGACACTAATCCCACTAATTTTCACTAATCAAAAATTAGTGCTTTTCGTGAAATTCGTGTCGTTAGTTTTACTGATACCCCGTCCGCTTGAAATGGGGTAGTTCATTTTGTTCAGGTCTGTGAAATCAGTTATTCTGCGTAACAAAGAGTGTAAGAGTGGAGAGTTGGTAATTTATTCACTGGCATAGTATTCGCTTGAAAATTACATAGAAAACATGTAGTTTTGCTTTCTTTTTAATTGAATTTTGATTACACATATATAATTCTTTTTGGGTTCAAAATCTTTGAGCCAATGGTGATTGTAACCAACACGATATTTTTTAGTCTTTGTGCGGTATTTTTTAATAACTTAAATAAAGTCAATCACGCGTATTCAAAACAAATGGCCTGGTTTATGCTCTTTTTGGGAACAAGCAGTGTTTTTGGTGCTATAGGACACGCCGTTCACATGCAACTGGGAGATCTTTTTTTTAAGATCATTGTTTTTTTGATGAATGCGTTTAGTCTTTTATCAATTTATTTTTGCTTCAGATCGGCCTATACCTACATTAATTTAAGCAGGAAACCTTCTAAACTTTACATATACCTGATAATGGCTTGGGTACTGGCATTGCTGATTTTTTCAGGTATCCAGGGAAATTTCCTTATTATCAAAATCCACGCTGCAATAGCGTTGTTGTATTCTTTTATTGTGCATTATATTGTTTACAGGCGAACAGAGGAAAAGGGGAGTGGGCTGGTGGTACTGGGAATTTTCATTTCCTTTCTCCCAATCATCGTTCATTCTTTAAAATTTTCTATAGACGAGTGGTTCAACTACAAAGACATTGCGCATGTGATCATGATCATTTCCCTGGTAGTAATTTATAAAGGTGCGCGCCTCATTTCTGATGGTTTAGGGCTTAATAGCCAAACTAGT
>JAYSYG010000217.1:0-1896 GCA_043716685.1 Sphingobacteriaceae bacterium
CAATAAAATTTTGAAGTATTGCTTGTGTGAAATTTTAGTTGAGAGATCCGTGCTATGCCATTGATTTGCCCTGAAACATTGGTGGGAAAATTTGTTCCTCCAACCACAGGCGACCAGCTTGCAAGCTGCGCATACGTGGTAACTGCCATAAACGAGAGTGCGATACAAACTAAATTAACCAGGCGCTTCATCATAAACAATTTTTATTTTTTACCGTTTTTTAATTCAGTTTCGCGCAGTTCCTTTTGCTGATTATCAATGATTGCCTGGCGTTCCTGCTCACTTAGAATGCTCCCATCAGCCCTCACCCAGGGTTTAACACCCTGTATCCAACCTTTGAATGCACGCACCTCGGCAGAATAGTCCACGCCTTTATTTTTACGTTTTGCGTTTCTTTTTTCTTCGCGCTCACGTTCTTTCTCAGATTCTTTTTCATTGATGAGTCCTACTTCACGCTCGAAGCTTTCAGTACCTTCCATTTCAAAGGGTTCCCTTGGCAAAACCCTATCTTTCCAGTAGTTGCGAAAGGCCTTAAGAGTTTCATAATAATTCGCTTTGGGATCGTTCATCATCTCGATCCAGAGCGGCTCCTTTTTATATTTTTTCGGATCGTAAGTTTTAGCTGCGGTTTGCGCGATGGCGAAAACGGAACTAAACGTTATTAGCAGGATACTCAAAATGAATTTAGAGAAAACAGGCATAGTGAAGTTGATTGATAAAAAATAAAATCCGGAGGCAGTATATCTGTAAGACAAATATATTGTTATACTTTGCAATCCCGCCATGTAAAGGGAAATAATTGCAAAACAGGGTACTAATTGTCCAGAAAATATTCCTAAAATTTTAGATTAAGGAGCGTTAAACAATTTTCTCAAATCCTTATCCCAACCACTGTAATATCATCCACCTGCTCCAGGCCGCCGATCCACTCATTAAGGGTTTCTGATAAGATCTCTTTTTGCCTTGCAAGCGTTTCGTTTGAGATAGAAATCAGTAATTCCTTCAAACGCTTATTCATGAATTTTTTTCCTTTAGGTCCGCCAAACTGGTCTGTAAACCCATCTGTAACGGCGTAGACCATGTCGCCTTTTTGAAGGGAAAAATTATTCTGTTTAAAAGAAATGTGGTCGTGTTCATGTTTGCCCACAGGCATTTTGTCCGGACTGAGTTCGATGAGTTCTAAAGCATTATCAATTTGAGTCGTCGCGACTATATCTTGCGCAACATCGAGAGAAGTGACAGCTCTGACAATCCAAACCGGATTATTGGCCGCTGCAACAAGCAACTGTAGATTCTTAAAATCAAAAACCATTAAGCTGCAATCCATTCCATCTTTACCACCTTCCCTGCTTCCATCTTTTTTCAAACGACTTATAATAGTAGTACGTGTATGATTCAGAATTTCAGCGGGATCGTTAGTATGTTCAATCGCTTTTTCAAGACTGGTAATATTCAACAAGCTCATAATGGCGCCCGGAACACCATGTCCTGTGCTATCTGCTACAGCAAAAACAAACTGACCCGTATCTAATTCTGAAGCCCAGTAAAAATCACCGCTCACCGCAGCTTTCGGCTTAAATAGAACAAAGTAATCCTTTAAATTTTTATCCAGCACTTCTTGTGAAGCTAAAAAGCTACGCTGGATGCGCTCTGCATAATTTATACTATCGTTTATTTCTTTATGTTTTTCTTCAATAATTTGTTTTTGATGTTGCGTTTCTTTTTCCTTTAGTTCTATAATTTGTTTTTGCTTTTGTGAAATCCTGAAACGGTTATACATAAACAAGGCAAACAACGCAATTAAAACTATCCCGAAATAAAGAGCTGTTCGCTGCACTTTTTGTTGTTTTAATTCTGCGTCAAGAATTTTCCGTTCCCCCACTGTTCTAAGACTAT
>JAYSYG010000218.1:0-5968 GCA_043716685.1 Sphingobacteriaceae bacterium
GTGTAACTGTCAAGTAAATTCGCACGTACCAGGTATACCTCAAAAGGAATGATATCGTGCTTTAGCTGGCGGTTATAAGTTTTAAAACTAAATCCGTAATCAAGTGTGCTGATTATCCTGCTGAATTCGGGCCGTGTCTGATAATTCAGGGATGTTTTAATATACGTCCGAGGCTGTTGATCTTTCTGGAAAGGCAATAACGAAAATGGGAAAAATGCGCGGGGTACTGAAAAACTAAGCTCTGGTCCGAACTGGATAGTATTAAATGTTTTTTGAATTTTTTGCAGAGAGTTTACAGATTCTACGCCGGTAACGCCACTTTCACTGGTGTTTAATGGTTTTTGCGCTGCAACAGAACCCTGCAATCTTAATTCCACGAGTTCACCCCCCCTGAAAAAATTCTTGTTCTGGTACACAACACTGCCATCTATTCCTAAGTTACCCGACGTATTCGTGCCTTCTGTTTCTGCAGTAACAGATTGTTTTAAGAGCGGATTGCAAATAATATAACAATCGAGCTGGTTACTGTAATTTTGGTTTACAAGAAATTGGATGGTAACATTTTTAAAGATGCCCAGACCTAACAGTTGTTTGTAGGTTTGTTGTGCAGAGTCTTTGCGGTAAAGCTGACCTTTGTAAATGTCAGTATTGGAGGTGATGATTTTAAGTTTGTAAGCAAGGGGTTTATTTAAGAGAAAAATGAGTCCTTTTCGTTTTGAAACAACGGTATCTTTAAATGCAAAGTCACGGGGGTTACCAACCAGAGGCTCCGTAACAATATACACATTTGCGATTTTAAAGCGGGGATGGTCGACTTCTATTAACGAATCACTGCTCGAGCTGTAGGAGGCTGAGAATTTTTTTAGCCTGATCTTCATGGCAACAGAGTGATTTACGCAATTGGTATCGGCGCCGTAACTAATATAAGCGTTCTCAAAATAGAAATAACCATTATTCAGTGCGTGATCGGTAATACGTTGCTGTTCGTTCTGGAATTTTTCTTTATCGAACTGCATTCCCTTTTTCAAAAGGCTGTTGGCGGTATCTTTTAAAATTAAATCGCCAAGGTTTTTATCTTTAAGATCATAGCCAATCTCACTCAGAGTATAGGAGTGCTTCGGATGTAAGTAATATTTTATAATCGCACGTTTAGAATGCCGGATGAGTTTTACAGTATCTGTTACCGTATTGTCAAAATAACCCTTACTGAATAAATATTTAGTAAGTTGGAAAAGAGTCTGGTGGGTAAGGGAAGAATCGTACACCACTGCCGGCTCGCCAATGTCGCGCACGCTTTCTACAAACATCGGACTCTCCTTGTCTTTTAATTTCGGGTCCTTTTTTGGTTTCCCTTTTTTAATGCGTTTTGCATTTTTCTTTTCAAAACGCTTTACTTTTTCCGCGTTAAGTTTATCGTATTTTAAATTGCGTTTGATTTTTTTTTCAGATATTTTTTGCTCGTTAAATAAGTTATACCACCATACAAAAAACTGTATTTTCCTGAAAAGCTTGCGGTTAGGTTTTTGCCTGAAAAATGCCTCAAAATTTTCTTTGGGAATGTTTGTCGCTTTTGCGTTAACAACTTCAACCCTTTCAACAATGTACTGATCGGGTAATAATTTTTTTGTGGGGTTACAGGAAGCAAGAATTGCAAAAAAAACCAACCACAAAAAATACACCGTTGTTTTTTTGAAACGTCCCGTATTCATTATTTTTATGTGTAGGTTCAACTCTGCTTAATAAAATATGCTAATTTAGGGTAAAATATGCTTAGTAAAAATCAAATAAAAGAAATACAATCACTGCAATTAAAAAAATTCAGGGAAGCTAAAAAACAATTTATAGCGGAAGGTATAAAAACCGTTATAGAGATATTGGAGCATGAGCCAGTATTGCTGGTTGAAATTTTCGCAACACGTGATTTTATTGAGACAAATAAAGTAACACTGCGAAGATTAAATTTAAAATTTACGGAAACAACCGAGGCAGAACTTAAAAAGATAAGTCTGCAGTCTACTCCCAGTGGTGTACTGGCTATCTGCAATTATTTTAAGAAGCCAAAAGCCAATTTTAATTTCGAAGAGAATTTTTCATTTTACCTTGATGATGTAAGAGACCCTGGTAACCTTGGTACTATCATTCGCCTGGCTGACTGGTTCGGCGTTTCCACTATTTTTTGTTCGCCCGGCAGTTGCGATTTTTATAATCCCAAAGTGATCCAGTCCACCATGGGCGCATTTTTAAGAGTAAAGAGCGTATACGTGGAATTAAGCGATATGCTGGAAAAGCAGGAGATAAAAACCATTTACGGAGCCGTTCTCGATGGGAATAATTTGTACAGAGAGAATCTTAAAAATGGATTGATCCTGATCGGCAACGAAGCAAACGGCATCAGCGATCAGAATTTAAAGCTGATCACTAAAAAACTGACCATACCTGCTAATCAAAACAATGGCACTGAGTCTCTTAACGCAGCTATGGCAACTTCTATTATTGCCTCTGAGTTTTTCAAGCAGTTAAAGGCAGGGAAAACAAATTAGGTAAAGATCTAGTGTCAAGTCAACTATACTTTGTCGGTTAACTCTGACTGGGCTTCCTGACGATACAATAACCCTGTCAGAGTTTATTGCAGTTGTTTTTGATTGACATTACACTAGGGCCTTTGTAGTCTAATGAAACCTTTCCCCAAGTGAAAGAATTGATATTTAGTATATTTGCCGGTTTAAATACAATTGAATCACGCAAATGCCCTGCAAAATATGAATACCTGCCAATGTTGTAATTCCGAACAAGCAAAAGTTCTTTATAGGGGAATATCTTCTGTTTATTCTGTTAAGGAGTACGGTCTTGTGCAGTGTAATAGTTGCAGTAATGTCTATACACTTCCTCGTCCGCTGGAAAAGGAATTAGCTGACATCTACAAGGATGTTTACATGTATAAAGTGCATTTCGCAATACTTGCCGAAAAAAAAGCAAGAGCCCGTGAAATGGCAAGGCTGCTTGTAGAAGATAGAGAGCCTGGTAAAAAGGGCAGTGTGTTGGAAGTTGGAAGCATGTATGGTTATTTATTGGAAGAACTAAAAAAGAAAGATTTTGAGGTTTGCGGAGTGGAGCTTGATAAAAAAGCGGTAGAGTATTGTCACAAAAACGGAATGGAAGTATTTGCTTTAAGTGTTGAACAATTTGTAAAGGAAAGCAACAGAAAATTTGATACAATTGTCATGTCACATGCGCTGGAACACCTTCTGGATCCGGCCCGGGTTCTTACCCAGCTCTGCGAACTTTTAACCGAAAAAGGACAACTGATAATTGCAGTTCCCAACAGCACGTCTGTTAACCGTAAACTCTTTGGCCGTTTTTGGGGTTGGTGGCAGGTGCCTGTGCACATTAATCATTTTAATCTACCTGCATTGTCGAAACTACTCGAAACTACTGGCTACCGTGTTGCAAAACACAAATATTACGGTGGCGATTCTCTGATGATACTTTTAAATTTTATGAATATGGTGGGTTTAAAAGGAAAACAAAAGGAACCCGGAATTTTTCAAACGGTTATTATAAAATGTTTTTCTTTTATTTTCCGCTATTGGTATTGGCTCGGAAATGAAGAGCTGGTTATTGTTGCGAAAAAGACACTTTAATCATCTTAATTTTAAAATAGTCCAAAGGACTAAAGCCAAAAAATTAATTAGTAAGAACATTGCCTTTGTATCTTAGTTTATGTCTGCCTTTAGTATCATTGCTATAAAGATAAACGATCCTGTCCTGTCTCCCATAAACAGTGGCTGTGTTAAAATTTACAAACACCGTTACTTTTTGACCAGGCAAAATGGGCTGTTTTGTAAAATCGACTGTAGTGCAGGAGCAGGATACTTCGGCTTCTGTAATAAGCAGCGGCTGGTTGCCGGTGTTGGTGATCTCAAAGGCATTTTTAATAAGCTCGCCACGTTTTACCGATCCAAAATCTTTTTTCGTTTCAGTTATTTCAAGCTTTGGCTGAGAAAAGATTTTTATTGAAAGTAAGAAGAATAAGACACACGCAAATCCCCTCAAATAAAAAATCCCCTTGGCATAACCGAGGGGATTTCTGAAAATATGTAATTGCTTAACCACCGGTTGGAGTTGTTGCTTTTGCTTTCACCTCACCTTTTATACGTACTTTTTTACTGGCATACCTGGCATTTGATGTAACCGTTACGTTTTTCTCAAAACGGCCTTCGCGCTTGGTGTCATACTTTACTTTTATCACGCCGCTTTTTCCGGGTAGTATTGGTTCAGTTGGCCAGCCTGGTTTCCCATCAATAGTAGTAGCAGTACAACCGCACTCACCAGATACGCTGGTAATGGTTAAAGGAGTTTTGCCTGTATTTGTAAATTTAAATTCGCGGAGTCCGTTCGCATCGTACTCAACTACTCCATAATCAAGCACCTCAGTTTCAAATTTAATGTCCGGAGCATTTGGATCCATGTTAGGAATAACAGACTCCTGTGCGCTTAAACCGAAATTTAAACCAAGTGTAACAAACAGTAATGAAATAATTTTTTTCATAACAACTTAAAATGAAGATTAACCTTTTTTCTCAACAGGCGCACCTGGAGGAGTTGGGTTAGTCGGGAAATCAGTTTCAACCGGTTTAACTTCAACATTTCCTTTGATGGTTAAAACCACGTTACCACTTTTTGCATTAGAATTAACAGTTACAGTTTTATAGATCTGACCCGGACGGTTAGTATCGTATTTTACTTTTATAACGCCTGTTTTACCAGGAAGGATCGGTTCTTTTGGACATAGTGGAACTGTACATCCGCAACTTCCCTGGCAATTAGTAATAACCAATGGTTCTTTACCGTTATTGGTAAATTTAAATTCACACTCGCCATTACCACCTTGTTTAACGGTGCCGTAGTCATGCTCCAATTTTTCCAATTTAATATCCGCTAAACTTGCAGCAGCGGGTGCAGCTGTTCCTGTTCCATGGTCGTGACCATCGCCCGCAGGATGATCTTGCGCAAATGTTAAAGTAGATAAACCTGCAACTAAACCTAAAGTAAAAATTAGCTTTTTCATGTGTGTCTTTTTTTTTAATTAATGAGAGATTAATACTAATATCGTGCCATAAAGATATTACAAACACGGGATTCTTTCCGTAATTTTACGATTTTTAACAAAATATTTTTTATTAGTTTAACATGGAGATAGCCAAAACCTATAATCCCGGCGAAGCAGAAAGCAAATGGTATCCGTATTGGATGCAAAAACAGTTTTTTAAGTCAACACCAGATCACCGTATACCTTACACTATTGTCATTCCGCCTCCTAACGTAACTGGCATGTTGCACATGGGGCACATGCTTAATAACACTATACAGGATGTACTCATTCGCCGCGCCCGTATGTTGGGATTTAATGCCTGTTGGGTACCCGGCACCGATCATGCAAGTATAGCTACTGAAACAAAGGTGGTTAATTTATTAGCTGAAAAAGGAATTAAAAAGGCCGACATTTCACGCGAAGAATTTTTAAAATATGCCTGGGACTGGAAAGAAAAGTACGGCGGTATTATTTTAGAGCAACTAAAAAAATTAGGAGCCAGCTGCGATTGGGATCGTACACGTTTTACGATGGAGCCGGCTTTAAGCGAAGCGGTATTGGATACATTCATAAATCTGTATAACAAAGGACAGATTTACCGTGGTGTAAGAATGGTGAATTGGGATCCCCAGGGTTTAACAGCGTTGAGCGATGAAGAGGTAATTCACAAGGAAACGAATAGCAAGCTGGTATATGTGAAATACAAAGTAGCTTCGGCAGGCTCAGCTACCAATTCAAACTCAGCTACCAATTCAAACTCAGCTACCAATACAGGTTCAACCGACAATAAGGACGAGTTCATTACCGTTGCAACCACACGTCCTGAAACAATTATGGGTGATACGGCTGTATGTGTAAACCCTTCTGATGAACGCT
>JAYSYG010000219.1:0-1894 GCA_043716685.1 Sphingobacteriaceae bacterium
CCCTGTAAATCTGGGTTATCCGATCAATACTGCTAACGATGAAAATAGTTTGCTGATCGCTCCAAGTGGCAGGCTGGCGTATTTTGCTTCTGACAGAGATGGCGGGTTTGGAGGTCTGGATATTTACCAGTTTGAAATGCCGGCGGATATGCGTCCTGAGAAAATTACGTATGTAAAAGGGAAGATTTATAATGCGAAAACCAAAGAACCTTTAGAGGCAAATTTTGAATTGATTGATCTCACAACACAAAAACAAATAGCCAAAGCATATTCTCAAAAAGATGGTGCATTTCTGGCAACACTTACGGCTAATAAAAATTATTTGGTAAATGCGAATAAAGAAGGTTTCTTATTTTACAGCGACAACTTCAGTTTAAAAGAGATCCAGGCAGATTTTAGAAAACCATTTCAGCTGGATATTCCTCTGGAACCCATTGATGTTGGAAGTATTGTTGAATTAAAAAATGTATTTTTTGATGTCGATAAATGGGATCTGAAGCCCGAAAGTAAAGCAGAGTTGGATAAGCTGATCGCATTTCTCACTAAAAATGCGAGCCTCAAAGTGGAATTGGGTGGACATACAGACAATAGCGGGGACAAAAAAAATAACCTGACCTTATCGTCAAACCGTGCCAAAGCTGTTTATGAATATCTTATTACGAATGGAAAAATAGCAGCAGCCAGACTTCAATTTAAAGGCTATGGAGATACAATGCCGAAGGTTGCGAACGATACACCTGAAAATAAAGCAAAGAACAGGAGAACTGAATTTAAGGTGATTGGCAAGTAACGTTTACATTTTCCATCTTCCGTTTCCCATCTTCCATTCAGGAAAAAGCTTTCTTCCACCTGCTGAGAACAAAAAGTTTAAAAAGCAATTTGTAATGAAAGGGATTTGTGATATCGGATTTTTCAAGAGAAGAATAATTCACAAAATCGAATTGCGCTTCTTTTATTTCACGAAGCATTTTCGGTTTTAATTCTATCATCCATTTCTGCATGGGAGTTTCAAAGCCTTTTTTGTCGTAACGCGAATAAATCTCTTTTGGTAAAGTGTCTTTTACCGCTTCCCTCAAAAGATATTTAGAAACTCCGTTTTTTATTTTTTTATTTCCATTAAACGAAAAGAGAAGATTAATAAGTTCACTATCATCACTGAAAGGCGTGCGACTTTCTACGCTATGCCACATGCCGCAGCGGTCTTCACATTTCAGGAAAGATTTTAAGCGTGTCTGGTAAATATCGTTTATCAGTTGCTCATTCACATTGTTAAAATACACGAATGGGTTTTTTATTTCAAAGCTCTCCAGAAATTCAGGTTTAAAAAACAGTGGAAATTGTTTCTTATTAAAGAACCAGGTTTGTTTCATACGCTCTTTAACAAAAAATGCAAATGAGCCGGGTATCGTTTTGCCGGAAGCGCTGATGTCTTTTAGGGCTTCAAAATACTGTCCGTTAAGGAGCAAATTATTCCATTTTGCAGTAAAATGATGGTGATACCCTCCAAACAATTCATCTGCCCCCTGTCCATCTAATACCACTTTGATCTTGTTCTGTTTTGCAAGTTCCATTACTTTGTATTGCGCATAAGTACTGGTACTCCAGATCGGGACATCCTGAGAATAAATAAGTGTGTCCATTTCTTTTTCAAATTCTGCAAGACTCGGTTCCGTCTTATGATGTTTTGCGTGGATCTGCTTTGCGACCAGGTCGGCAAAATATTCTTCATTAAAGCGTTCACTTCTGAATACAGATGTAAAACAATGCAATGGTTTTTGTGTAATATCTGAAATAGTTACCGCAAGTGCGCTGCTATCTATACCACCGCTCAGGCAGGTGCCAACTTCCACATCGCTCCTCAGGCGAAGCTTTACCGAGTTCTCAAATGTAACAC
>JAYSYG010000220.1:0-5957 GCA_043716685.1 Sphingobacteriaceae bacterium
AGATACAATGATCCTTGCTACCATTGTAAGTAATAAAGACGCAAAAGAAGGCGTTGACTTCTTACCTTTAACAGTAGATTACCAGGAAAAATACGCTTCCGCAGGAAGATTTCCAGGTGGCTTTTTTAAACGTGAAGCCAAATTATCCGATTACGAAGTATTGATCAGCAGGATCGTTGACCGTGCTTTACGCCCGCAATTCCCAGAAGATTACCACGCAGATACACAATTGATGTTATCTTTAATTTCATCAGATAAAGAAAATATGCCCGATGCACTTGTAGGTTTAGCAGCAGCAGCAGCTATAGCCGTAAGTGATATTCCATTTAACGGTCCGGTAAGTGAAGTACGTGTTGCTAAAATTGATGGTAAATTAGTTATCAATCCAACAAAATCGCAAATGGTTGGCAATACACTTGAAATGATCGTTGCAGCTTCTGCGCACGACATCGCCATGGTGGAAGGTGAAATGAGCGAGGTAAGCGAAGAAGAAATGCTCGAAGCAATTAAATTTGCACACGAAGCTATTAAAGTTCAGATCAAAGCCATCAACGAGTTTGCGGCAAAAGCAGGTATCAAAACAAAACGTGAATACAATCACGAAACCAACGATGCTGATCTGAAAGCAAAAGTGATGAAAGAAACTTATGATGCAGTTTATGCGGCCGCTAAGAAATTAGATCCGAATAAAAACAACCGTAAAGCCAATTTCAAAGTGCCTTTGGAAGAATTTAAAAAACAATATTCTGCCGAGGACTTAAAACCAATTGAGTCATTAATAAACAAATATTACCACGAAGTAGAATACGTTGCCGTTCGTCGTTTAGCGATTGACGAGAAAGTACGTTTAGATGGTCGTAAAACCGATCAGATCCGTCCTATCTGGGCAGAAGTTGGTTACCTTCCTTCACCACACGGAAGTGCTGTATTTACTCGCGGAGAAACGCAATCTTTAACCACAGTTACCCTGGGTACGCCAATGGATAAATTAAGAATTGACGGTGCTTTTAATCAAGGTGAAGAAACATTTATTTTACATTACAACTTCCCTGGTTTTAGTACCGGCGAAGCAAAACCTAACCGTGGCGTTGGTCGCCGCGAAGTTGGACATGGCAACTTAGCCTTACGTGCTTTGAAAAAAGTGGTGCCTACCGATTCAGGTTATACAATTCGCGTTGTAAGTGATATTTTAGAAAGTAACGGCTCGTCCAGTATGGCAACAGTTTGTGCAGGTGCATTGGCGTTGATGGATGCAGGCGTTCAGCTTAAAAAACCGGTTGCGGGTATTGCAATGGGTTTAATTACAGATGATAAAGGTAACTATGCAATTTTATCTGATATTTTAGGTGATGAAGATCACTTAGGAGACATGGATTTTAAAGTGTGTGGAACCAAAGACGGGATCACTGCCGTACAAATGGATCTTAAAGTAAATGGCCTTCCTTACGAAGTAATGGCAAAAGCTATGGAACAGGCGAAACAGGGCCGTCTGCATATTATGAACGAAATGCTGAAAGCGATTGAGAAACCACGCGCAGATTACAAACCACACGCTCCTCGTTTTGAGAAGATTGTTATTGCCGGTGAATTTATTGGTGCTATTATCGGACCTGGAGGTAAAGTAATTCAGGAAATGCAAAAAACCACAAATACAACCATTGTTATTACAGAAGAAGGTAAAAACGGAATTGTGGAGATCTTCGGTACAAATTTAGCAGATGTAACTGCTGCGAAGAACCGTATCAGAGGCATTGTAGCTGTTCCTGAGCTGGGAGATATCTACCAGGCAAAAGTAAAAACGATCATGCCTTACGGTGCGTTTGTTGAGATCATGCCAGGTAAAGATGGTTTGTTGCATATCAGCGAATACGATTGGAAACGCATTGACACCTTAGAAGGTTTATTAAAAGAAGGAGATACCATCGAAGTAAAATATGTAGGTGATGATCCTAAAACCAAAAAAATAAAATTAAGCCGCAAGGTTCTTTTACCAAAACCGGAAGGTCACGTGGAAAGAAAAGAAGCTTAATCTAAAATTAATCTCTTCCAAAAAAACCCGCTGTTCTTACGAATAGCGGGTTTTGTTTTAATGAATAATACCAGTCCGTCAGTACATACTCCGCACAAAAAGAATTCCATACGGATCCAATATTAATAAATACTAAAGAACACTTGAACCAGGTACGAAGCGGTTGAATATATCAAGGAAGTTTCAAATACTTAAAATGCTCTTATTGCTCTTACATTTGCGTTTCTCATTTTATTGCTTGCAGTAGCTGTGCCGCTTCCAAAATCAATCCCCCATGCCGAGCCATTCATTTTTTCAGTAGACGACCAGTAAAAACCGCCTAATGCCTCAGATCCGGGAAGAGCTGCCAAAGCCTTGTTTATTTCCACAGTAGCTTCCTGTAGCTTTTTTAATTCGTCAGAAGCCGGCAGGTACCAGTCAGAAAATTCTCCCTGCATAAACGTTTCACACAGGCCAGCAGCTTCTGTAGATTTTCCACCAGCCTTTTTAATTGCCTCCACGTTTACAATTCCGTTTGAAGTGCTGGAAGCTCCGGTAAGTAACCTGGTGTTGCTACTCCATTCTACTCCACTGCTAACATTGTTAAGACTTGCAACTAAGCCATGTTGCACGCCATCGGCACCGGTTGTAACAGAAAAAATTATTCCCCCACCAAAAAGCTCACCAATAGTATGGCTGCCAGCTAACTGAGATATGCGACTAACCTGTTTCACCTCACTATTAAAACTGCTCAAGCTTAAAGCGAGCACTAGTGTAAAAAAATTTAAAGTTGTTTTTTTCATGGTATATGATTTTGTTAAAGATTATACGAATTCCAACATTTTGAAATACCCACTGGTGGGTATATTTGATAATACCATCTCTGAAAAGAGTGGTCTCATTTATTTTATAACTTTTTACAGTAATATGCTTACTAACCAAAATAACACGTTCACTAATTCAAAGAGTATTTCCACCCATAATGAGATTAAACTATTAATTAAGTTTGATACATTTAACTAAATCTATTTTCATGAAAAAAATCATTTTCATTTTCGCCCTCTCCATTTTTCTTGCATCAACGTATGCCCAGAATTTTACCTGGATAAAAGGAAGCAATACAATTAGTGCTTCCAATAGTTATGGCACACAAAGTGTTTCTGCACCATCTAATACTCCGGGGCAAAGACATGGCTGCGCAAAATGGGTTGATAGCAATGGAAATTTATGGTTATTTGGTGGCGAAGCGCCAAATGGCAGTTGGTGGAATGATTTATGGAAATATAATCCCACGACGAATGAGTGGACCTGGATAAGAGGTTTAACTACCCCGAACGGTGTGGGAACGTATGGTACACTGGGCGTGGCAACGTCTTCAAATGAACCTAAAGCACGTGAATTTCCCGCATATTGGACCGACAATGCGGGGAACTTCTGGATGTTTGGAGGAAGAGGATATGATTTTAACACGTCAACCTCGCAAAAACTGGCGGATCTGTGGAGATATAATCCAACTACAAATCAATGGACCTGGATGAAAGGTCCTGGTACATTTATTCAACCTGGAAACTATGGTACACAAGGGATTGCTGCTTCAACAAATGCTCCCGGGGGACGTTCAGAATCCGGCTTTTCTACAGATGCAGCCGGAAATTTATGGCTGTTTGGTGGAGTTGGCCATGTGAGTTCAAGCATCCAGGGTCGCTTAAATGACGTTTGGAAATTTGATATCGGAAGCAATAACTGGACCTGGGTAAGTGGAAATAATGCTTACGGTCCGAGCGGGGTTTATGGAACAATGTCTGTGCCTTCTGTAGCGAATCATCCGGGAGGTAGAGAGTTTCCTATCTGCTGGCTAGATCCGTCCGGAAGTATTTATTTGTTCGGCGGAGAGGGTCGCGATACATCAGTAGTAAATCCTCAGACAGGCTATCTTAATGATCTCTGGAAATATAATCCCACTGCAAATACCTGGGCATGGGTTGGAGGTTCAAAAGCAGTTAACGGGGCTGCAGTATATGGCACACAGGGCATTTCAAATTCAGCTAATATTCCCGGTGGCCGGAGAGCACCTGCGCATTGGACAGATGCCAGCAATAAGACATGGATTTTTGGAGGCTGGGGAATTCTTGCTACTACACCAGCTGGTTACCTTAATGATCTTTTTCGCTATGATCCAACTCTTAATCAATGGACCTGGATGAAAGGTTCTACTCTTCTTAACCAGAATGGAACTTATGGAACCCTTGGAGTGCCTGCCATACCTAACATTCCTGGCGCGCGGGAATATAGTAATTACTGGACCGATTTAAATGGTAAGTTCTGGTTATTTGGAGGTGAAGGATATGATGTTTCCGGCACCAGCGTTGGACACATGAACGATCTTTGGAGATATTCCGTTCCATGCAACCCCGATAGCATTACTGTTGCCCCGGGTAAATTTATTTGTAGCGGCACCAGCACTACACTTACTGCTGTGAGCGGCGGTCCAGGCACAGTATGGTATCCAACAGCAACTTCTACAAGTTCCATTTCTGGTGGTTCAACCTTAGCGGTTTCATCTTTAACAACAGGAAGTTCTCCAACTACATATTCTTATTATGCAGAAGCAAATAGTTGTACATTAACGCCAAGGGCTTCTATAACTATAACGGTTAACCCTTTACCAACTTTAACTGTGACAACGACTCACACGCTTTTATGTTTTGCTTTCCATGCAACCTTAACGGTAACAGGCGCTTTGAACTATACCTGGACTAATACGAATCCGGTTTATACCACTCCTGTAGTCACAGTTTCTCCAGCAAATACAACAACTTACAACGTTATTGGAATGGATGCCAATGGCTGCACAAATACAGCGAAAATTGTACAAAAGGTCCAAGTCTGCGGTGGTATCGTGGAAAATAAAAAGGATGCGATACATAAGATTTATCCAAATCCAAGCAATGGCATTTTTACAATTACAGTTGACAATCTTTTGAAGAATGCGCAATTCCTGGTATCCAATGCTCTGGGACAAAAAGTTTTTGAACAGATATTATATACCGAAGAAACCATACTAAAACCGAATTTGATTAGGGGAGTTTATTTTTACCAACTCACGCTAAATGGAAGCGAGACTGTTAGCGGCAAGCTTGTAATTGAATAAAGCTTAATTCCTGTTCTGATAATACCTTAAATAATTCAACCTCCAGGCTTTATTAGCTTCGGCATTATACTTTTCGAGTAAAGGTAAATTATCTGTGTTTACAAGATTTGTTTTTTCAATGGGTTCATGCACTTCATAAGGTAAACTTCCCGTATCTATAAAGGAAGCTACAAAAAGTATATTCCGGTAATTCTCATCGGAAGAAGTGGCGCAGAGTCTTACTTTAAAACCAGACTGCAACAGTGTGTTATATAAAATTGCGGTTCCTTTGCCTTTGGCGCCGCTCAGGTAACCATGCCAGTTGATTAGCAATAAAGCCGTGGGTGAAAGATTCGTTTTCAGTTTTTCAAGACTCTCTTTAGTCAGAATATGCGAAGGTTGTTCTTCTCCTTTAAAAATATCAACCAGTACCACATCGTAAATAGTATTGCAATGGTTCAAAAAATAACGTGCATCCTGATAAAATGTTGAGACACGTTTATCCAGGTAAAAATAGTTTTTAGCAGCGTCAATTATCCGTTTATCAAACTCTACACCATGAGTCGTATAATTTTTCTCTTGCAGCAGATTAGCAGTCAGCCCGCCTCCAAGTCCCAGCACCAAAGCTAAGTGACTACCGGTCGTATGATGAACGAGGGTATCAATACATTTTACATAGGCCGAAAGCGACTTTTTACTTTCAAGGAGCATCTCCGTTTGTACAATACCGTTAACCGTTAAAATACGGTAGGACTCTTTTTTTTCGTTTACCAGGTCCTTTACTTCCATACGCCCCAGCATACTGTCCGATGTCATAAG
>JAYSYG010000023.1:0-7844 GCA_043716685.1 Sphingobacteriaceae bacterium
GTTTGTAAGAGCCTTTAGAAACACCTGGCCGGTTATATCAAAGGCGGTATCCTTTGAGTCCATTCGCTGATAAACATAATTAAAAATCTGCTTGTAGTATTTGTCATATAAAGGAGCAAATTTTTCAGGATTCAGTTTTGCAGCTTCTATAATGACTAACTCCTCAGTAAGCTGCTGATTTGTGTGGTGAAAATGGGGGTTAATTGCCATAGTGGAGGATTAAAAATACTGCTTATGGTCTTATAAGTAAAATACACCCATAGGGTTACGCCAAAATTTCAAATAACTTTATGTTTATAATTAAGTATCTGATAATCAGTTACATTTTTTTTAGGCGTAATGAGTGAATCGACTGTATTTTTGGGTGAAACTAGCTTTTGAATGAGTGAATGAATTGTTTTTAGGGGGCGATAGAATGGAAATTCAGCTTCATTTTCGTGTTAAATTGCCCATTAAAATAGTTCTGAAACCTCTCAACATGGCTAAGCGAATCTTTCTATTCAAATCTGAGTATGTCGAACTTATCTCTGCCCCGGTTTTCGGTATAAATGTAAACGGAGTTACTCTTCAGGGGAAGGTATAGTACTTCGTCTGAAGTAAGAACAAACTCTGGTCTGCGGTTCCGGATGGGAGCAAAACAATATGTATTATTCCTGAAAAGTGGTTCGCGTTTTGAGAATCCGTGTTTTAGATTAATAGTATGGCAAACAAAATCCGATCCGTGGATCGCGTCTGATGGGGTAACATTTTCAGGTTGAGCGTTAGGGTTCACATAATATTTCTTATTAAAGGGGTTATCGTTAAAAAGAACATATAAGTTCTTAGAATTGGCGTAGACAATATATTGTTGAAATATATGAGAGTATTTTTCCTTCAGGTTAATCGACAAGGGTATGTTCTTGACCCATTGAAATTCCGAATTTGCATTTAACTTGACAATAATAACGTCCCTGTAATCGTATTTCCATTCAAAAAAACGTACATTTTTTTCTTCATATTGCTCCCCCACGTAGTAGGTTGAATTATCCACGGTAATAACATGATCGAGCTTATAGTTAAGATCTTTTGTATTCTTTTTAGTTGACTTAAGCCTTCTTAAGGTGGAATCACTAAACAGTGCAAATGTTTTGTGTGTTATAGTATTGCCGGCGGCATTTGTCTTAAAACTAAACAGTCCACAGGCCAGCAGGTTTTTGTCCGTAAGCTCGGCAATTTCGCGAAAAAACCCGGCTATCTCAATTTCGCCGGTACCTGTTTTTAAAATTTTCACATGGCGGACATAATTATTGGAACCAATTGGCAGGTCTACCTTAACCGGCTCAGAGTTCGCGCTCAGGCAATAAAAAGACATACTGCAACCCTTTGGCTTATCAGCTCCATTTTCAACCTGAGTGGTTGCACAATAGTATATTTTGTCGTTATCATCGAAATAAAGTCCCAAGAAACCATAATCGTGATCATAAAAACTACCATAGTGGGCAATTAACTGCTTTCCTGGTGAACGGAGATTTTGCATAACTCTTCCCGCGGCTGCTTTGTTTAAATTCATTGCATCCAAAATGATAAAGTCCGTTTTATATGTGTCATCAGGATGACGTTTGTGCGTGGCCTTTATAAGAAATTTTGTTTTGCCTGGATTTAAAAAGAAGTCAAAATTTACGATCTCGTAATGAGTGGAACTTATACTAATGATCTCCTGCATCGCTTTTGATACGATCCCCGTCGATGAAACCGTTTGAAAAAACAATACCATTTTCTGCTCCTCTTTAATATACCGCTGCCTGAATATAAAAATAGTTCCGGCAGCAAATTGCACATCGTCTATTCTGGCACCTATTGCATCCTCGCGGGTGTTTATGTTTTCTGAAAATATAATGGAAAGATCGGCCTTGCTATATTTTTCAATAAAGAAGCCACGTTCTCCCGCAGGGTCTAACTGAACGCGGTAACAATAAAAACTGTTGTCGCCACCATCTATCATGCGGTTCATTTTAAAGCTCTTTTCATTTTCGAGCTCCTTGCCTTGCGTGTATACTACCTGCGAGTTTCCTACAGGTATATCAGTAAACAAAGTTATTGTTAGTACAGTCAGAACTTTAAAGCTGTATTTTTTCATGTCCGGTTGTTATAAAGAAAGAGAAATAGGATACGAAAGTGACTTGAATAAATGAGATTTCAAAATTCGCAAGGAGCGAATAAAGCGTTTGCCGGATCTATTACGCTAACATCGGCCTGTAGGAACTCACTGTGCAGCAAAAAAGCAGGCCCGTATCTGAGCCTGCTTTCTTCCAAATCGGAATAACTTTAACGTATCACTGTTACATGTCCCACAAGGAAGTGGTTTTTATTAAACACATCTGTTACCTGCGCTTTCCAGGTATAAATATCTTCTTTTATTGCATCGTCGCCATTTTTCGCCTTACCGTCCCACGTTTCTGTAAAATCATTCGTTCTGAATACCTGGTGGCCCCAACGGTCATAAATTTGCATGGTAAATTTCGTAATACCAACCCCTTTAGGACGGAAGTCATCATTGTTGCCATCTCCGTTAGGTGTAAACACATTCGGGAAATAAACCACATAAGCAGGTTTAATATCCAGTACCTGGAAGATTGTATCGCTGCAGCCAAACTGGTTCTTAACAACCTGAACAATCATGGGTTTGGTCTGTTTCAGATTCTTAATGTAATGTGTAAAGTTAGGAGTTCCAAAGCTGGTACCATCATTAATAAAATATTTAATGAAGTTTGCATCTGCTGAAGACTGGTTGCTCACGGTAATAGCCGGGTCATCCTCATCAATCTGCTCAGGTTCAACCTTAAAGCCCGCGGTAGGCACAGGGTAAACAGAAACATAAGACGGGTGAACAAATTTTGTAGTACAACCCTTATCACTTAGCAGCGTTAGCTTTATGTCATAGGTACCCGACGGAAAGCAATGCGATGGATTAAGAACACTGGTTGTAGGTTCATCGTCGCCAAAATCCCAGGTTGTAGTAATAATAGAGCCACTTGCGATCGTAGACATGTCTTTAAAATCAATACACAAACTTGGGCATCCTGTCCGGTTATTGGAAGCAATAAGTCCAACAGCTTTTGGATTGGCAGAAAGCTGTTTTGTTGCGGTATCAGAGCAGCCATATTCTGTTATTGTAATAAGTGTCAACTGGTAATTTCCAGCCACTGAATACGTGTAACTGGGGTTGAATTCATCCCTGTCATAAATATTATCACCGTTAAAATCCCATTGATTATTTGTAAGCGTACCATCTGTAGAAGTCGATAAATTAGCAAAGGTGAGTTTATCGCCGGCGCAAATAGTTGTACTGGTGAAATCGGCAAGAGGTTTGTTATGCACCACTACATTTATTACCGTAGTGTCGGAGCAATTTTTATCAGTAGTGGCCTGCAGTGTTGCATTGTAGCTGCCGCTATTTAAATAAAGATGAGATGGATTAATCACATTTGACGTATTCGCAGCTCCAGATCCGGGCTCTCCAAACGTCCAACTGTAAGTATTGTTTGAGCCTGAGCTTAAGTTTGTAAACTTGGTAATAGTATTCAAACACGATGCAGGAACATAAAATGCAACTACTGGCAGAGGGTGTATTGTGAGTGTAGTTGTGTACTTATTGGTACAACCAAGGTTAGAATTTGCAGTAAGGCTTACACTGTAGGTTCCGGGAGTAGTGAAGGTATACGTTGGACTATTAATTGTACTGAAGGTTGTCGTCCCAATGCTCCAAAGGTTAGAAGACTCAAACCCTTCGGGGTAAGAAGTGCCATTTGGAAAAAAACTCGCATCGCCCAGGCAATTATTGCTTGTGGTAAAAGCGGCTATAGGGTTCTGATAAACTTTTACATTCGCGGTTGTATCTTTACGGCAACCGAAATTATTCAATGCGATCAATGTAACGGTATGCGGTGAAGTGTTTGTATAAGTAAAACTTGAGTTCTGACCGACCCCCGTAACAAGCCCGGGAGTAGAATGAAACCATGACCAGCCAATAACACCAAGAGTAGGCGTAGTGTTATTAAAGGAGGTGGTATTCCCTAAGCACACACTGTTGGTTGTAAACGAAACCATTGGAGGAAGCGGATTAATGGTTACCGATTTTACAACCGTTTGGTTACAGGCCAAGGTTGTTTCGGGCTGACTATACGCTGTTAATGAAACATTGTGTACCGCAGCGGGAGGCAAGAATGTGTAGGAAGGATTTAATAAAGTGGAGTTACCTACAGCCCCATCATCAAAATCCCAGTAAAAACCGGTTATAGAATACTGGGTAGAAACAGTACTTGAGTTTGCGAATTGTGTTTGATCGTTCAGGCAAAAATTGGCTGAGCTGAAATTCACAAAAGGTCTGGGATATACAATAACCGTATTTGTAAACGTCTTCGCACAATTATTGTTCGAAATTGCTGTAACTGAAACAGTATAGGTATTGTATGCTGAATAGGTATGAGGTGAGGTAAGTGATATAGAACCTTGCTGAATCGCAGGCGCGGAACCATCCCCAAAACTGAGCGTATAACTCATAATTGGGTTATTAGCCCCCGTAATGGAAACGTTTGGATTGATAGATAAAGAACTATTAATGCAAGCACTGCTAATTGGAGTTATGGTTGCGCTTGGGTAAGGATGGATGGTCACCACATTAACCGTAGTTTGCACACAACTTTTGTCTGACGTGGCTGTAAGAGTTACAGGATAGCTGGCATCCAAAATATAAGTATGTACCGGGTTCTTAATGCTTGTTGTTGGCGTGTTGTCTGCGAAATTCCAGGCATAGGAGGCGATGCTTCCGGTAATTATACCACTGGAGTTGGTAAACTGTATGGCAGAGTTTACACAAGCACCAGGCGGACTGAATGATACCTGCGGTAAAGGATCTATCACAAGGGTATTAATTACAGTGCTTGTGCAGTTTTGATTGGATGTGGCGATCAATGTAGGAGAATAAGATCCCGCAAGTGTATACGTATGCGGCACCGGGTTTTGGAAATTCGACGTTCCGCCATCTCCAAAATTCCAACTGTATGAGGTAATCGACCCAAGTGAAATACTGGATGTACTTGCAAACTGGCTTGGCGTATTGAAACACCCTCCGTTCGTGGTAAACGAAATAACCGGCAAAGGATAAATGGTGACCGTTTTTGTGAGTACTGTAAGGCACTCATTATTGGTGGTAGCCGAAAATGTGACAGGAAAACTATTTGTAGTGGAATAAGTATGAGTTGTACTCTGGTTAGAGCCAAAAGTACCATCCCCAAAGTCCCAGTTAAATGCATATACAGTGCCTGTACCAAGGCTATATGCTCCGGTAAATTGAGTGGTAGTGCCAAAACAGGTATTGATGCTTGGCGTAAACCCAATTGTGGCCGCGGGGTATATAGCCAGGGTCTGCGTGACGTTTGACACGCAACCCATATTACTGGTAGCGCCCAAATTGAGTGTAAAATTGCCACTCGTAGCATAACTGTGAGGCGCCTGGTTTAATGTGTTGGTGAAGGTATTGTCGCCTAAATTCCATGTGTAAGAAAGAATACTGCTGGTTGCGCTGGGAACCGGAGAGATAGAACTTGTACTTGTAATGGTTACAGGTAAATTTACGCAGGTAGGCGCTACCGTAAAATTCAATTGCGGCAAGGGATGCACTAATATTGTTGTGCCTGTTGTATCGCTGCAATTGTGGTTGGTAATAGCAATAAGACTTACTGAATAGCTTCCGTTTGCGGGAAAACTAACCGTTCCGGGATTTGCGAGTGTACTCGTACTGGCCCCTCCAAAATTCCAGATATAATTGGTAATGGTACTGGCCCCAATACTGGAGACAGCAGAGCTATTCACATAGGTGTAAGGAAGGGAACAATTATTCAAAGTCGAGAAGCTGAACGCGGAGACGGGGTTTGGAAAAACTGTAATAGGGGTAATGGTTGTTGACGGACAGTTTAGATTACTTAATAAATTTAAAGTAATGTTATAATTATTTGTTGCGGAATAAAAATGTGTTGGATTTTGTAAAGTAGAAGTATTGGCTGCTCCCGAACCAGGGTCTCCAAAATTCCAGGAATAGCTTGTAACACTGCCACTCACAGCAGTTGTACTCACTGAAAATATTGCATTTTCGCAGGAAGCAGGTACACTAAAATTAATGACGGGGTAGGGGTAAATAGAAATTAACTGGATCGCGGTATCCTGGCAACCCATATTTGAACTTCCGATCAATCTTACTGTATAATTTCCAATGGCAGGAAAGGTGAAAGAAGGGCTAACCGCGTTGGTTGTATTGGTTCCACCAAAACTCCATGTATAATTAATTGGTCCTGCAGAAATAGTTGAGGTGTTGGCAAAGGTGAAGTTGGGAGTACAGGCATTAACCGATGTGGTAGCAAAGGCCACATTTGGAGAAGGGGAGATAAGGAAAGTATTACTGGTTGCAGCCGGACAATTGTGATTGCTTAATGCCGAAAAATTTACAGTGTACAAGCCAGGTGCGGCATAAATATGCACAGGATTAGCCTGGATTGAAGTGCCTCCATCTCCAAAGTCCCAAAAATAACTTACAAGACTGCCTGAAACAATTGCTGTGGATGTTGAAGGTGAAAAAGACGTTCCATTAATGTCACACAAGGGTGTCGCAGAAAAACTTAAGATCGGTGGGGGAAATATACCTAGTGTCTGGCTAAGGGTAGATACACACCCTTGATTACTGATAGCGGTTAATGTGATCGTGTAAGTGCCGTTAATTCCATATACATTTGTTGGGTTTGCAAGGTTGGAAGTGGGGCCGTTACCCAATGTCCAGGTGTAGCCCGTTATAGAACCAACACCGATTGTAGAAGTATTTGTAAATTGAACAACCGTATTAACACAGTTGGAAGGCGGGCTGAAGGCAAGATTGGGAACCGGGAAAATAGTGATGAAATTCACTACAGAATCTGCACAGCCCCTGTTCGAAATGGCTTTTAATTTAACGGCATACGTTCCTGCTGTGGCATAATTATGTACTGGATTTATTCCCCCTGTAGCTCCTGAGCCGTCACCAAAATCCCATGTGTGGGAAGCAATCGAACCTCCGCCTATACTTATTGTACTGTTAAAAGTATATTGGGTTGCACACACACCTGTGGTAACGGGAGTAAAAGACAAAATCGGGTTTGGGAGTACGGTAAGGGTGTGAGTAAAGGTTGGTCCGGGACAACCAGGAACCAATACTGTTGTACAGGTATATGTTCCCGGAACGGTTGCAAGTATACATTGGTTTGGGTCGTTTATAACACCCGGTCCATTCCATGTTGTTGTTGAAAACCCTGCCGGAGCACACATGGCTATTGGCACATTAGGACAGGTAGTATCTGCCACAGAAGTAGCAAAATTAGTACAGAGTCCATCCAAATAGGCGTATGCAAAGTGACCAGTAGGACCACAATCGTAAACTGTGAATTGAATTGTTACATTTTGCCCGATGTTTGGAGAAAGATCTAAGGCCACGTTTGTCCAGGCCTTTGTTACCACGGCACCACCATTTGCGCCCAATGCAGATGTAGTGAAACCTGGGATCCCTCCTCCGGATATGACAGAATACGTTGTGCAAAGAATTGGATTTCCAAGGGTGTCTATAATTTCACTTGTAAATTTTGGTTTCTGAGCCTGAGTGTGACCGGAAGTAGGGTCATTTAAAACAACGGCATACCTGTAAGTAAAATTGGCATTAGATGCGGTCACAAAAAAAGTTTGAGAGATACGATCTGCAATTCCTCCAATAACTGTGCTTCCCAATCTGAGTGAAAAACTCCCGCCGCCCGGGTAAACCACAGGAAACCCCCCGTAAGGATCGGTGC
>JAYSYG010000221.1:0-1889 GCA_043716685.1 Sphingobacteriaceae bacterium
GTGTTATTCAATTGCTGAGCGCTTCTGCCGAGGAAAGGTACACATCATTTAATCAAACTTACCCTAACCTGGTGCAGCGTGTGCCTCAGAAAATGATTGCCTCGTATCTTGGCATTACTCCTGAGGGACTTAGTCGCGTAAGAAAAAAAATCTCCGGAAAAAAGTAAATGCATTTCTTAACCTAGGTCAATTCCTGTCCACGTTTTTCATCTCATCTTTATCAAAATTAAAACAACGAAAATGAAAAATTTAAAATTAATAGCTGGAGTATTTGTTATATTAACAACTTCAGCATTCACAGTACTACAGTCTACCAACTGGAAGGTAAAAGAAGATGCATACACCGTTACAATTAAAGGAACGAAAGTGGATGGTATCATCAAAGGGCTTAAAGCAACTATTCTCTTTGATGAAACAAAACCAGAAGCTTCTAAAATTAGTGCAACTTTAGATGCGAATTCATTAAATACGGGAAACGGTATGAAGAACAAGCATGCAAAATCAGAAGAGGGCTTAGATTCCAAAAAATTTCCGGAAATAAAATTTGAAGCTGTTTCGGTAACAGGAAAAGCCGGCTCTTACAATGCTGCAGGAAAATTAACTATTAAGGGCATCACAAAAGATGTCAATCTTCCTTTTACCTTTCAGAATAAAGGCGCTGAAGGTGTATTTACAGGAAAATTAAATATTCTTTCAAAAGATTATAATATTACAAAAAGCGGAGTACCAGAATCGTTCGAAATTGAAATTATTACACCAGTAACAAAATAAACGACTATGACATTAAAAAAAACAGCTCTGCACACATTGGTAAGTGTCTTGTTGGCAATTGTTGCCTGTCTTATCTATAATTCGATATATACGAAAGCACTGGATGTAAATTTCAGTAAAGTAATAAATGCGGGAGGAATTATCGGTGCAACTATTTTTGGTTGTGTATTAATAGGACTGACGTATTACCTCGGCTTTAAATGGAAAGGCGAAAAATCGATAGGTTGGATCAATATCTGTGTTGCGGTACTAAGTTTCGCCAGTATTGCAGGTGTTTTAGGCGCTCAATTGCCTATGGACGTGGAAAGTCCGGAGTTATTTCCGGGACTTGCAATACCAATGCATTTTTTCCCTGCATTATCATTCTTTACGGTAGCACCTTTTTTTAAATCAAAAGAATAGTATGTGTGAAAATGATTAACCCCGGACACAGCTCATTCGTGTTAATTCGTGAAATTCGTGTCTCAAAATAATCAGTTGACCCCTACGCAGAGATTCGAGGAATTCTTTTGATTAAAATGGTCTTCCTTATTTTTCTCAGGATTTAAGTGCTGTGATCAATAGGTTTTCCATTTTTATGATTTCTCCATTGATCTCAAAATCCGGTTCCGGGTTTTCTTTAATTTCGGAAATACTAAAACCTGCTTTGGTCAGGGCCAAAACCACATCTTCCTTCGAAAACAAGTTGAACCCATATTTAATAAACGGGTAGTGCAGCATTTGACGTTTGGGCCGTAATGCAATGATCACTATTCCACCAGGCTTCAGGATTCTTTTTAATTCGGCCAAAACGTTTTTTTCGTCTTCCCAGAAATAAATTGTATTAATGGTAAAGATCTTATCAAAAGTTTCGTTTTCTAATGGAAGGGAATTTATATTCGTGTGTAAAAAAACAGCCTGTCCTTTTTTGATCCATTCGCTGTTATGCTTTTCGGCTTCCCATACCATAACATCGGAGAAGTCACACCCCGTGTATTTTACCAAAGGCTTATGCTGAAGAATTTCATTTACAAAAAAACCATTTCCCATTCCGATCTCAAGAATTGTATCTTCTTTTCCTGCGTTCAGGGTTTTCAGAGTATCCTTGTTGATGTGAAGATTTCCGGTGTTCATCCACT
>JAYSYG010000222.1:0-5950 GCA_043716685.1 Sphingobacteriaceae bacterium
TAAAATCCGGGGTAAAAAAAACTTCATGACTTAAATTTATGGGAAAAGAGGGGGATATGCAAATTCCAAATTAGCAAAGTAAACCTGATAGGTCTGTGCGCTTTACTCGTCTTTAAAAAAGTTGAGTTTATGAAGATCTATCAACTGAATATCCTGGTAATAAAAATTTAAGACATCTGTATAGGAATATCCCAATTTTACCATGCGCATGGCACCTTCCTGACACATGCCTAATCCATGACCATATCCACGTCCAGTAAAAAGCACCGTATCTTTATTAAGTTCTGAAATGCTGAAAAAAGTCGATTTAAGTTGTAAGTCCAATCGGATATTTTTTAAAGGCACTCTTGAATTATTACATTCAAGAAATATTTTTCGTGTATCCTGTGTAAAGTGAAGAGCAGCTTCTTTCTCTTCCTGGCTTTGCACAGGAAAATTATGTTTCAGCTTTAAGTAACTTAACCAATCTTCTTTTAGCATGCGCCGCTCCCATCTGGCATTTGGCATTCGGGTGCTAAATGAATCCACAACGCTCCTTAAATAAGGTGTCCGTGTTCCCCATACATCTTCGCTGTTGGCGGTTTGTCCGCCACTATTACTATGAAAAGCGGCCACTATCAAATTCAAATTTTCATCCACTACCACTTTCCCACGCGTTCCTTCCATTGCTTTGTAAATATTCTGGTCGCGTGGTTTGCCATAATAAGCCTGGCAATGAACCTGGTCGCAGAGGCTAAACCCTTCAAGAACATGTTTATTGATGTGCGCCAATGCAAAAGTACGTGCAAGAATGGCCTGCACTTTATAAAATTCCAACGAAGAACGCGAGCCGGCTTCTGCCTCCGTTACACCTGCAATATAATTATCAAGGCCAATTTGATTGATGATCCTCACAAACCCTTCACTCACCGAAAAGCTCAGATCATCCTGGTAGGTCCGCACTTTTCTATCCGGGTTGCTCAATTTTAATTTAAGTTCACTTCCACTATCGCTTACAAATTTTATATACTTAAAAACACCCATGAGGATCTCATTTTTTCTCACCTCAATGCTATCTCCATTTACAGTCAGTTTAAAATCCATGAGAGGTCTACAATCTGCTATCATTACTCCATCGCCCAGTAACTGGTATGTACCCAGGTTGATCAATGTATGCAATTCATTGATCTTTAAATGTGCATACACCCTTATCTGGATACTTTCTGTTGGAATAAAAAATGAGGTTGATCCAGCAAAAGCCAGGAGCGGGATAAGAAAATATTTTATTCTTTGTTTTAGTTTCTGCATTTTAGTTTTTCCCTGAGGCATCAAGAACCAATTGTTTGGCAATCCGGGAAGAGGCACCTCCGCCTCCCAGGTGTTTTATTAATTCATTGTATTCGTGGATCATGTTATTTCTATACGACGAATCATTCAGCAAACGCTTTAGTTCATCGGAAATATTTTTAGAAGTAAATTCCCCCTGGATCAATTCTTTTACTATCAGCTTATCCCTGATCAAATTAACAAGACTGATGTATTTGATCTTCACCAATTGTTTTCCAATGGCAAAAGATAATCCACCCGTTTTGTAACACACTACCTGTGGAAGCTTAAATAAAGCACTTTCGAGGGTCGACGTACCCGATTTAATTATCCCCGCTTTGGCATAGGTCATCAACTCGTAGGTTTGATTAAATACAACTTTTATAGTATGCTTTTCCAAAGCACTGTAGTGCGACTTTGGAAGATTTGAAGCGCCCGCAACTACAAACTGGTACTCTTTAAAATCTGCAGTTACCTCAAGCATCACTTTAAGCATGCGCTCTATTTCCTGCGTGCGGCTTCCAGGTAATACCGCAATAATAGGCTTGTGAGACAATCCGTTTTCTTTAATGAATTGCTCTTCCGTTTTAAATCCGGATTTTTTCTGTTCGATCGCATCAATTAAAGGATGTCCGGTAAAGTATACCTTATGATTGTGTTTTTGATAGAACGCTTCTTCAAATGGAAGAATGACGAATAATTTATGCGTGTATTTTTTGATCTGTTCCACCCTGTTTTCCTTCCAGGCCCAAACAGTTGGTGAGATATAATAATCTACCTTAATTCCCTGTTCTGTTGCCCACTTTGCCATCCGCAAATTAAAACCGGGATAATCCACCAACACTAAAAGATCCGGTTTAAATTTCAGGATCTCCTCTTTTACTATTTTAAAATTCTTGTTTATGGTGCGGATATTTTTGAGTACATCCACAAATCCCATAAATGCCATTTGCTTGATATGAATTCCTGCCTTTACTCCACTCACCCCTTCCATCAGGTCTCCACCTGTAAAAGCAAACGTTGCATTCGCATCCAACTTTTGTATCTCACGCATACAATTGCCACCATGCAGATCGCCACTTGCTTCACCGGCTATAAAATAGTATTTCATGTTTTAAATAAGCTCTGGTTCCAGGTAGTACGTGACATAAGCAATGAGTGCTACATAAAACGCAACACTTATGATCAAGCCCTTGTTAAATTTATCGAGTTTGTAATGTAATCCGAGATAGAAGATCAAAAGATTCCCCAACCCGCATATTTTTATTACGTTACTCAGTAAATATCCGTTTATTAAATACTTTAGGAATCTCTGTGGGAAACTGATCTGGTGATGAAAGAATAACCAATAAAGGAAAAACATTACCACGGGAAAAAACAATCCCGTTAATATTCCAATCCACCATTTGTCTGCTTTTTGTATCCAGTTCATAATTGTTCAAGGTATTTTAAATGTGAAAGTGTACTATGTGCCGTAAGATCGGCCTGTGTAGGCACTACCGACACATAACCATTGGCGAGGGCCCATTCATCTGTATCCAATGACTCCGGTTCAAAATTTACAAACTCCCCGGTAAGCCAGTAATACTCTCTTCCATAAGGGTCTTTACGTTCTTCAAACCGCTCCACCCAATTGGCGCGGGCCTGGCGTACTACTTTAATTCCCTTAAAATCTGCTTCTTTTAATTTCGGAATATTTACATTCAGGCAAACACCTTTGGGCATTTTATTTTTTAAACTCTCTTCAATAATTTTAGAGATTAATTTTTCTGCCTGCGCAAAATCTGCTTCCATTGCATAATCACACAAACTAAAGCCGATGCTTGGTGTGCCTTCAAGCGCCCCTTCTATTGCGGCGCTCATTGTACCACTGTAAATAACATTAATGGAACTATTGCTTCCATGGTTTATTCCACTCAGTACCAGGTCAGGTCTTTTTTTCAGAATATGGTTTACCGCCATTTTCACGCAATCTACAGGCGTGCCGCTGCAGGCATATTCCATTTCTGCATTATGGTAATTTGTTTTCTGTATGCGCAGTGTTGAATTAATTGTGATCGCATGTCCCATTCCACTTTGTGGCTTATCAGGGGCTACTACAATTATGCGCCCAAATCGGGAAGCCACCTTTGCTAAAAATGTAATTCCAGGAGCATAAATGCCATCGTCGTTTGTTACTAATATTACCGGTTTTTCGGCCATTTCTATAATTTGATTAAAGCTAGCGGAAAGATTGTAAAATTAAGGCTTTAAGAGGTTAAACTTACTAAAGTTAACGTGTTAATTCAGCCGTCACTGTAGATGTGTTATTATTATTTAGGCTCCAACCTCCAAGCACAAACCGCCATTCTATTCTTTCTGGGTGTGTTTGGCTTCATGGGTCGGGCTGTCCCTAGGTTGTTGTATTATATGTGGAGATTTACGCGCTTCGACAAGTTCAGCAACCAGCTTCGACAACCCGATATCCTTTCGGGTCAGCGACCAATTTCGACAAGCTCAACTGGGATGTAAAATGTGGAACTTTTCGTAGGGTGGTTTCGACAAGCTCAACTACCGATTTTGGTCGTTGACCCAATAGGCCATCGGCAGGTATAGAGAGCTAATAATCGAAATCCTCTCGATACTCCCGATGGCCTATCTGGATCATAGAAGCAGAAAAAATTTACTCGAAGTGAGATTTCTATTAAATTTTTCTAAACCTTCTCAATAGAATATTTAGTCATGAATTCCATTGCCTTATCTACCATTTCGGAGCTTCCTATAAATAATGGAGTGCGTTGGTGGAGTTCTTTTAGTGGGATTTCCATGATGCGTTTTCCACCTGTGGTAGCTTTACCACCGGCTTGTTCTATTACATACGCCAATGGATTGCACTCGTATAACAATCGTAATTTTCCATTAGGTGATTTTGTTGTGGTTGGATAAATATAAACACCACCTGTTATGAGGTTACGGTGAATATCTGCCACACCCGAACCAATATAACGCGAAGAATAGGGACGGTTAGTTTCTAAATCTTCTTCCTGGCAATATTTCAGATATTTTTTCACACCATCAGGAAAGTGTAAATAGTTTCCTTCGTTGATGGAATAGGTCTTACCCACTTTTGGTGTCTGCATAGTGGGGTGAGATAAACAAAATTCACCAATGCTTGGATCGAGTGTAAAGCCATTCACACCTTTACCTGTTGTATACACCAGCATACAACTCGAACCGTAGATGACATACCCTGCAGCAACCTGCTCTGTACCACGCTGCATAAAATCTTCAAGGGTACCTGGTCCACTGAGGCTTACACGGCGGTACACCGAAAAAATTGTTCCAACGCTCACATTCACATCTATATTGGACGAGCCATCGAGTGGATCCATCGCCACAACATACTTAGCACTCTTTGAAATTTCAGTATCAATCGGAATAATGTCATCATTTTCCTCGCTGGCAATTGCACATACCTCTCCCCCCGCCTTAAATGCAGCTATAAACTGGTCATTTGCATATACGTCCAGTTTTTTAACGCGTTCACCTTGTATATTCGTTTCTCCAGTCTCACCTAAAACATCCACCAGACCAGCTTTATTCACTTCGCGGTTCACAATTTTTGCGGCAATACCAATATCCCGCAAAAGTCTCGATAATTCTCCCTTTGCATAAGGAAAGTCAGCCTGTTTCTCAATAATGAATTGACCTAGTGTTTTCACGTTCATAAATTAAATTTTGGAACCCAAATTTAGGGATTTTAAATGTAGGAAAGCTGGATTTAACAGGAATATTAGCTTGAAAATTCCTCTTTTAGGAACTCACGCCAGTCGCTGAGATTAGCAATTACCTGTATCTGGCGGTATTTGTAATGAAATTTTTGCTCATCTGTCTGAGCATTTAAAACACTGATCCTGTATTTATCAAAATTTGCTAAAGCATTTTTTTCCTCAGCGTTTAATTTAACACCACTAAATTCTCTGTCGCGAAGATCATTAATGCTAACAACTAAACCCGTCGTTTTTTTATTAAGCAGCACTGATAAAAAATCTGTTTTATATTCCACATCGTAAAAATAGGTTTAAAGAGCATTGCTATAAAAATATTTGCGTTTATTATACTAACATTGTATTGTTAATTTCAATTTTTAAGGAAACTGTTTCGATGACTCATAAAATCACACTATTCTTTTTGTTTGTACACTTATTCCATTTCAGTTACTCTCAAAAACCTTCTGTGTATGAATTTAAATGGGCTTTCTGGCATCCTCTTGCTGCTCTAAAGGTCAAAAAAATAACAAAGAAATGTGATAAGGAAGTTAGCAGGATAGCTTTAGTGACTCAATTAGATAGTTTTAACAATGGAGGAAAATCAGATGCTTTCCGGCATTCTTTCTTTATGGCGGCATATACCCAAAAAATAAAAGTGAAGAAGTTGCGAAAACTCGGAGAAGCGCATGAAAAAGGCAATTACCGGCAGTTTTTGAGATCGCGACTTGAGAACGGGGAAGTTGCGGATAGTCTTGGAACGGCTATGGATCTTTTTAATAATGAGCTTGGATTTAAAATAGGTTTCGCAAATAAAAAAACATCCCTGGAAATGCTTAGTGGTATTATCATTTCAGAAATTAAAACTGGTAAAGCTGTAATTATGAAAAGGGACAGGC
>JAYSYG010000223.1:0-1887 GCA_043716685.1 Sphingobacteriaceae bacterium
CTGTTAAGCCGGAGATAAGAAAAAGAACTGATGCGCAAACTGTTTTAAAAGAAGGGATGAATTTCATAATGCTGAGTTTTAGAGTATCAAATATACATAAAGCCAAACAAAGGGAAAACCCATAAATGGAAAATTTAAAAGAAGAAAAGAGATTTAAGAATTATTGGAGGTTTTTGATAAACTCTTCCATTTCTGATTTAGGAACAATTTTCATGGATGCCGGAATTTCAAAAGCGTTATCCGGTATTTTTATTGCCTGGTAGGACTTCGCTGCGAAATGGAGTTCCATTCCCATTTTTTTAACCCTGTAATCAAGGAGAATACCTTTTAACTGTGCGTAAGGTGTAAGAGCGTTAACGTTTTCCATTCCAAGTTCCTTCGTGTACCAAACATCAAATTTTACATTCGGCTCATTAATTTTAGTAACGTGCGCTTTGTAGCATTTCAGTCCAATTATCTTTTTGGTTTCTTTTGTTTCTTCAATTTTTAAGGCATACTCTGCGTTTTCTTCTGCAAGATCCTGCTCATTTTCAATACACGCTTGTTTAATATCAAGAAATTTTACAGTTTGAGCAATGGTTTTTGCTTTGGAGTCAAGGATGACCGAGGTATTGAACATCCCCATGGTACTCATTTCAATAATAAATTTATCCTGCTTGAATTTAAAGGTGGCTGAGCTTGGAGCAAAACCATACAAAGGATGCGTAGGATCAACACCTTTGGTGTCAAACTCAATAAGACCTTCGCCTTTTGAGTCACTTTTTTCGCCACTACCACAGCTGTTAAATGCGAGGGAAAACATAACGCATCCTACAACAAAAAATAATTTCTTTATAAATTTAAGATTGATCAAGTCTAAGTGTTAAATGCTAAGTAACTAATAAATTTTGAATTAATTCCGGATTGGCTATTTTTATTTCAAAGTTACCGTTTTACTAACAGATTTGCCTTCCTCCAGCTTTATGATACTTGCTCCTGTATAGGTCTTTGTGCCAAGTGTCAGGCTGGCTTTAATATCATAAATAGCAGGAAGTTTAAATGTAAATTTCACTTCCCCGCCACTATCGGTGTTGCCATTGGCTTTTACATCGGCAGTATAGGTGGCGGTACCTTTAGGATCGTTGGGGTCTTTTACAAGGGCATACAATTGTACATAAGCATTTCCCATCGCACCTCCCAGAGAGTCAACGCATTTTACAGTGGCTTTGCAGTCTGTTTCTTTCTGGCACGAAGTCCCCGTAAAAACAAACCCGGAAATTAAAAGCGCGGAAAACAGGAGCAGGAATGGTTTCATATCTGGTTATGTGATGGGATTAGATTAATTGATATACCTCAAAATAGTTAAAAATGCATTAAATTTTTTCAAGGCCACAATCACCGTAAAAATTGCTGATATTAGCCTAACAAATATAAAAAAATTGTTTTACATGCAAAATTTTATTTCTCTCCTGCTTGTTTTATCAGGGTTTTTGGGGTCTCTTTCCTCCCAAACCTTAAGCAAGGAGACTATACTTATTGAAACATCTTACGGAAACATGAAGCTAAAGTTGTACGAGGAAACGCCGCTTCATAAAGCTAATTTTTTAAAGTTAGTCAATGAGCATTTTTTTGACTCACTGCTTTTCCACAGGGTTATTACTAATTTTATGATCCAGGGCGGTGATCACTTGAGTAAGCGTGCAAAGCATGGAGACAGTCTTGGTCACGGTGAGATCGGTTATACTCTTCCGGCGGAATTTAATCCTGCCCTGATCCACAAAAAGGGCAGGTTGGCAGCGGCACGCGATGGAGATGATGTGAATCCAAAACAGGAGTCGAGTCCTTCGCAGTTTTACATTGTTATGGGAAAAGTAAGGACTATGGAAGATCTCAAAAAATACGAGGAAC
>JAYSYG010000224.1:0-1881 GCA_043716685.1 Sphingobacteriaceae bacterium
AGCAACGCTGAGATCCGTTTTAGTCGGACAACAGACATAAAACAAAGGGTCATCCGGCCATTGCGGTGTGTCGTATATCTGTGAGGCATGTTTATTAAAATCCGTATCAAAAAAAAGATTATGATGCCTAAGATTTTTTATCTTCTTATTTATCCCCAAGTAAAAAATAAGACAAGAAGGAGCCATTACTTTTTTATCCCAGTAGTCTGGTGTATAGTTTCTGTATTCTTCAGGCAGAAGACTTTTTTCTACGTGGTGATAATCCGCTGAGGCAATAACAGCATCCGTTTTATAAACAGCAGATCTGGATGAGAGCACTACCGCCTTTCTTGCAAGAACATTTATTTTTTCTACAGGTGTATTCAGGTAGAATTTCACGCCCAAAGAAATTGCAAGTGTATGCATAGCCTCAATAATTTTGCACATACCACCCATTGGATACCAGGTTCCCATTGAGAAAGCTGAATAATTCATTAAACTATAAAGGGCAGGTATTTTATCTGGCATGGCTCCTAAAAAAATTACGGGGAATTCCATAAGAGAAATGAGTCTTTCATCTTTAAAGTAGGAGCGCACGTGAGAACTCATCGACTGAAAAATACGCGTTCTTAACGCACCTATCATCACATCAAATGAGGCGTATTCTCTCCACGATAAGGCAGGCTTATAAATAAGTTTAGACATTGCCACCTTATATTTTAATTCACCTTCTTTTAAAAACTTTTTTAATTTGTTGGAACTGCCAGGTTCTATGTTTTCAAACAAAGTGTACATTTCCTCGAGTTCCGACGGGACAACCAAAGGCTCTTTGTCTTTATAAAACACTTGAAAGGAAGGCGAGAGTTTAACCAGTTCATAATAATCAGAAGGTTTTTTTCCAAAATCAGCAAAGAACTTCTCAAAAATATCAGGCATCCAATACCAGCTTGGCCCCATGTCAAACATAAAACCATCCTGGCTAAAGCTTCTGGCGCGGCCACCTATCGTTTCATTTTTTTCAAACACCTCCACATCGTGACCTTCTTTCGCAGCATAGCAAGCCGCCGACAATCCAGAGAAACCGCTTCCTATAATACTAATTTTAGCCAATTGTTTGTTTAAAGTTTTTGTAAATTTATTAAACAAAAGCGAATGCAACAAATTAAACTTTAAGCGGTGATATTTTTTACCTGGGTTTAGGAATTTTTAACAGGTTTTGATCTGGAAAAGATGTTTTAAGATTGCAAAGTTTTTTAAGCGTGGCTATTTTGTATCCTTATTTTTTCAAATTTATCCGTTAATCCTCATTTTGTCTTTATCAGTAAGTGTAGCACGGGTAAGTAAATAGGCATATATGGAAGAAAATAAGTCGGGATCGGTAGTTCGTATGTATTTGAGATTATTTATCAGGTAATTCCGATCTTTTAGAATACTGGTATTATAGCCCAAAAAAGAAGGTGCGTTTTGTTGTATGGCAAGTCGGATATAGCGTATTTCCAATGACGTAGAATCTGCTGATACAACCGATTCAAGCATCTTTTTTCCCGAATTAAAAACGTTTAATCTGGTAATCGGGTTATTTCGGTATTTGGCCAGGGCCATTTCCGCTGCGGCCTGGTAAGCCCTACTTATATTGAATGGAACACCCGTGTTGCTTTTGGCTAAAACCTTTAGTGAGATTGCAGACTTTTCGTCCTCGCTGATAGTTGTATAGTATGCACGCATCTTTTTGAGGTCTTGCGGAGCAAACAAGGAAGCTATACAAATTGCGCCTATGAGAAATTTTAACATTGTTAAAAAGTAAAAGGTAAACCGAATTGCGTTAAATTGTTTAAACTTTGCTGTGATTTCACAACAGATATTCTATAATCCGCATAAAAGAGTGTACTTTTGATTGTTTAA